>JACNJI010000528.1 GCA_014382645.1 Verrucomicrobiota bacterium
GTGGCTATTTATGGTGTGGCTTCTCGCACCCGACGAGGTCACGAATCAATACCTGCCCACAGCACTCCAAAAATCCGACGAAGAGAAAAGCGTCGGCGAGATGGTAGTAAAAAAGAAAACGGACGCACCCGTGCCGACGAATCGCCACTCGGCCGAGTTGACCGGAGCAACGGACACCGCCGTAGAATCCCCGGAGGAAAAGCCCTCACCTGAACCAGCAACCGGTATTGCGGGCAACACTGGCTCCTCAAACAAACCTCATGAACCAAACGAGGAACGTAATTCAAGCTTCGAGAAAAGGAACGCAGGGCCATTCGACCAATTCAAAAACTCGATGGGGACTTGGACAACGAAGGCGGGAACAGTTCTCATTGACGACAAACACTCGAAAACCGGGAAGCAGTGCCTACAGTTGACCGGTGGAGAGAATTCCATCGTCACACTTGAGATAGCCGGCAAGTTTCAAGTGCCTAGCGAACTCACCTTCTTTGCAGAACGGTGGACATCTCAGTCTCCCTTTTCCTTCCGCATATCCGTAAACCGAGGGGAGGGTTGGAAAGAGATTTACGATGGCGACAAGAAAATCCGAGGCTATGGTACCGGAACCCTCGTCAAGATACCACTGAGCGTTGGCATCAAGCGATTGCAGTTCAGTTGTACGAGTCCACCGAAAACAGGTATTCTCATCGATGATATGCGCATCGCTCCCTACCATCCCGCAAAAATCGGGAACGAACCCGATGCGGAATCTACGAAACCTCAGGAACCACCACCGGATCTAGAGGATCGAGCCACCCTTGCCCGTATCCGGGCAAATGCAATCGACGACCGAAAACTGAGATTCCGCACCGCAAACGACAAGGAACAGGTCTTGCAAGATGGCAAACCGTTCACGGGCTGGGCAAAACACATGCGTGGAAACAGCGGAAAAGTGGAGAAACTGGGACTGTACCAAAACGGATTGAAGGACGGACCATGGGCAAAGTGGTTCGCTGGAAAACGATTCCGTGAACTGGGACTCTTTCGTCATGGGAAAAGGCATGGTCTCTACGTCACATGGTACGGTTCGGGCAAAAGGAAGGACGCCATTCACTACGAAAACGACCTAGAGCACGGTCCAGTCGCGTCTTGGTACAGTTCCGGTAAAAAGAGGAAGGAAGGTCACCACAAGCAGGGAGAAAAAGACGGAGTCTGGATCACCTACAACACCAAAGGCATAGAAGACATCCGCCAAAGATACGAAAACGGCAACCCGCTCGATTGACTACAACCTCCAAAAGCAGTCTTGATGGAGCACTAGTCCAACGAGAAGCTTCTCGACCCTTGGATCGATAGAGTCAATTATGGGAAATGTTTCAAGTGGAGGTTAACGAAAAAAGAGAAGTTCATCCGGGGCGTCTGCTCTGTTGCATTACCATAGGTGCGGCGATTTGGCTGTCTCCTACGCCCGAAGGACTTGAAGAAAAGGCATGGCAATGCTTCGCCGTGTTCGCCGCCACCATTGTCGCCCTGCTGATCAAACCCATGCCTATGGGACCCTCGGTGCTTTGCGGGCTTGTCGTGCTGGCGGCGGGAAACGTTCTTGGCGAAACATCGAAAGAATCCCTTGCCGCCGCGCTGAGCGGCTATGGCGACACGACTACTTGGTTGGTGGTGGCGGCCTTTCTGCTGGGGAGCGCGATGGTGAGATCGGGTCTCGGACGACGCATTGCTTTGGGTCTGGCGGTGCTGCTTGGTCGAACCGTGCTCGGACTCGCGTATGCCATAGCGGCAGCCGAATTCGTGCTCGGCACGATGATACCCTCGAACACGGCGCGAGGCGGGGGCGTAATGGCCCCGATAGTGAACTCGCTCTCGCATGCCCTCGGTTCTCGGGCCGACCACCAACCCCGTCGAGCTGGTGAATATTTGTGCCTCTGCGGAGCGCACCTCAACTTGGTGGCGGCCGCAACCTTTCTCACGGGCATGGCCGCCAATCCTCTGATCGCCAAGGAAACGGGGATCGATTTCGATTGGGGCACTTGGTTGCTCGGCAGTATAGTACCCGCACTCGTATCCTTTCTCGTACTCCCTCTGTTCCTGTTGAAGTTGGCTCCCCCTGAGCTGACGGATGCGGGAGACGCTCGCAAGCAGGCCCGATCCGCACTCGACGAGATGGGTCCGTGGACGCGTACGGAAAAGACCATGCTCGGCGTATTCGTGCTCATGGTCGGATTGTGGGCGAGCAAGCCGCTGCATGGTCTGCACACGACCACGGTGGCCCTTACGGGCGTAGGCATCCTGCTGGTTGCCGGAGCGGAAAAGTGGAAGGACATGAAAGGCAATGCCGCGGCTTGGGATGCCTTGATTTGGCTGGGCGGGCTCATATCGATGGCAGATGCTTTAAGAGATCTTGGATTCATATCCTGGTTCGCCGAGGCGATGAAGGACGAGGTCGTGGGCATGGATCCGCTCGCCGCACTCTTGGCTCTGGTCCTTGTCTATTTCTACTCAATGTACGGTTTCTCCATGCTGACGGGGCACATCAAGGCGATGGTGGCGGCTTTCTTTCTGGTTGCAGTTGGAGCGGGAGCTCCGCCCATGCTGACGGTCGCCCTGCTGGCCTATTTTTCGAACCTCTGCGGTTGCCTGACCAATTACTCGACGGGACCCGTCGTCATTTATTTCGGTCTCGGTTACGTGGAGTCGGCCCGCTGGTTTCGCATCGGCTTTCTCGTATCGCTACTCCACATCGCCATATGGTTGGGCGTCGGGCTACCGTGGTGGAAATTTCTGGGATGGTGGTAAAGCCAGCGCCCTAACCGATCTCGGCCTCGCCACGCAAATAAGTCACGGCAGAGCCTTCGAGCCACACTCGATCTTCCCTGATCTCGCAGACAATCCTTCCTCCACGAGCGGAAATTTGGCGAGCCTCCATGCGGTTCTTGCCCAAACGCCCCGACCAATAGGGAGCGAGGATGCAATGAGACGAACCAGTGACGGAATCTTCATCAACACCTGCTGAGGGAGCGAAAAAACGGGATACGAAATCCACCTTGCGACTATCTGCAGGAGCCGTAGCGATAATGCCGCGAAAGGGAAGACGACCCAAGAGACGGAAGTCGGGCTGAAACTCTCGAACGATTTCTTCGGTATCGAAAATGCACAGACAATCCACGCCCACTCGAACCTTCGAAGGATACCCCCCAAGCCCTTCCAACAGAAGAGGAGAAACGGAGGCGTTGCGGGTAGCACCACGAGGAAAGTCCATGCCGAGTCCGCCTCTCTCCAAGGGAGAAACTTTCAATTCGCCCGAGCGAGAAGTAAAGATGATCTCATCGGGCGCTTCTCCACGTTCCTCATACAAGACGAGAGCGGCGGCCAAGGTCGCGTGACCGCACAGATCCACCTCCATCTTGGGCGTAAACCACCGGATGGCCCACTTGCCTCGTTTGCCGGGCATGACGAAGGCCGTCTCGGACAGGTTGTTTTCAGCCGCTATCCGTTGGAGACGATTCGTGCCCGGCCAAGCATCCAGCAAGCAAACGGCAGCAGGATTCCCGGAAAAAAGTGAATCCGCAAACGCGTCTACTTGATAGAATGGCACTTTCATCGCAAGAAAACAAAAAGGTTCGCTGAAGAACGAGCAACGACATTTTGCGAAAACGGACGAGGTTTGAATCGCTGCTTCTTCGCCCGGAAAGACTGGCTAAATACAAAGGGTGCAGGGCGTTATTTTCGCCCGTCGACAAAAGGATCTCCCGCCTTGCTCTTACGGGATTCGGGAGCGTATAGACGAATATTGGAAACCCGACCTGTATCGTCGAAACTGCCGAAACCGACTCGGCCCCAGTCAAATGTCTTATCGGTGGCCCGCATGATGGGCTTCTTCATGTCGTTGACGTATACCTCGATTTTCCCCGAAGCATGTTCGCGGATGAGGCGGACGTCATGCCAATCCTTGCTCCCCCACTTGTGCCCCTTGGTTGTTTCGTGAGAAATCTTCGTCCGTGGCTTATCGTTCACGATGAAGCAGTTATGAGCATGGTTGTCGGTCACGCTGGCGATGTGGGTGTAGTAGAAATGGGAGCGATCCCGGAAATTATAGAAAATGCACATGTCGCGATGTCCGTATTCCTTGCCTGTCTGACGGAGTTGGGCCTCGAGTACAAAGTCCTTCACCTCGACGTCTGCGACCAAGGCGATGTTGTAAGGAGACCGAACCTTGTAGTCATACTTGCTATTTCCGAAGTGCTCAATGTATCCATGGTCGTCATCTTTCCCCCATTTCCATACGCGCTTGTCGGTTGCCACGAATGCATCAAGAGTTGATGGGCCCTTGAAGTCCTGAGCATAAACGAGATGGTAGCCTGCGGGAACACCCTCGGGCACGGGGGCTTTCTTCTCCGCGAGGAGAGCACATGGGAGAAGTCCTAAAAAGAGAAGAGGAAAAATGGTTTTCATGGTAGGCGCGTTTGTTTTTTCGAGACAAGGATCAATGTTTGCGGCAAAACTGGATGCCGTCGGCGATAGGAAGCAAGACGCACTCGATCCGCGAGTCCACCGCCAGCTTGGCATTTAGCTCGCGGATGGCCTTGGCGCTCTCGTGGTCTGAAAGTCCCTCCAGAACGCGCCCTCCCCAGAGCATGTTGTCAAACAGAATGAGACCGTTCGGGCGGATGCGAGGCAAGATGCGCTCGTAGTAGGAGTCGTACTCGGTCTTGTCGGCATCGATGAAGGCGAAGTCAAAGGAGGCGTCGGGATCGAGTTTGTCGAGAGTTTCGATTGCAGGGCCAAGGCGAAGTTCCACCTTATCGGCAACACCGGCCAGTTCCCAGTACTTGCGGGCGATGGGGGTCCAGTCATCGTCTAAATCGAGACACAATAGTTTGCCGTCCTCCGGTAGAGCTCGGGCCACGCACAAGGCGCTGTAGCCCGTAAATGTGCCCACTTCGATTGCATTTTGCGTCCCGATAAGTTTGGCGAGAATGTATAAAAACTGGCCCTGCTCCTCGCTGATTTGCATGCGGGCGTCCTCACCGAGGGTCGCTGTCTCCTCCCGCAGCGAGGCT
>JACNJI010000467.1 GCA_014382645.1 Verrucomicrobiota bacterium
GATGGATTTACCGTATTCTTTGCCTCGAACCGTCCGCATCAAGCTACAGACATAACCGAAAAGGACGCGGTCAAGGCGGCGGAAGCCGAGCAGCTTGCGGACGTAGCTGACCGCAAGGTTGATTTTGACCTTTATTCCGCAGACGTCGCCAGTGACAAGCTGTCGGGACTGATCGTAGAGCGCCAGCTCAGTATGCTCTACTCCCTACGTGAAGGTGCCCTAAAGGACGCCGAGGTGATGGCCAAGTTGGGCGGCTCGAATGTCACCGAAACAGCTGTAGACAAGTCGCTTGCCTATATTGCCTCGCAGCAAGAGGAGGACGGCAGGTGGGACATTGGAAAGACCGGAGGGCAAAATGGTCACGACGTTGCCGCCACCGCCTTCAGTCTCCTTGCCTTTTATGGACGTGGAGAACGCCATGACCAGCAATGCAAGTATCAAGACAATGTCAGGCGTGGTCTCGACTGGCTCAAGGCACAGGAGGTCGGCATCGGCGACATGCGCGGCAAGGGCAACATGTATGATCATGGCATCGCAGCCCTTGCGCTGGTCGAGGCTTATGGTGTAACAAAAGATCCGGACTTACGACCGACGGCGCAAGGCGTCATCGATTTTATCATCGATTCTCAGCACGAGGAGGGTGGTTGGCGATACAAGCCCGGAGAACGGGGCGACCTCTCGGTCAGCGGCTGGATGGTCATGGCTCTGGCCAGTGGTGAAATGTCAGGTATCCCCATCCCGAAAAAAACTTGGGAAGGAGTGAGGGGCTTTCTCCAGATTGTCGGTGGCGGCAAGGACGGGGGTTCCTACGGTTATACCGATTCTCCTGGCAAGGGAAACTCGGGCAAACACGCAATGAACGCGGTCGGCTTCTTCTGCGCTCAGCTCACCCGTTCCTCGGCCAACGCGGCCAAGGCCTTTGAATCCGCCCTTATACTCGATGGAGCCGGATTTAATCTGGCCGACATCTATTACGCGTACTACGGCACTCTGGCCGCCTACCAGCATCAGGGCCCGGTTTGGCGGAAATGGATTAAGAAGATGCAGACAGAGTATCTCGAGGCCCAGGCTCAGGACGGATCTTGGCAGCTTGTCGGACCACACGCCGGGGCCATGGGTAAGGTGATCATCACCTCTCTGGTCACACTCTGCCTCGAGGCGCATTACCGCTATACGCCGCTATACGGGCTTGGGTTCGAACCTGATCCTGCCGGACCGAGCCTGAACGTCATTGAGGGCGATGCTTTGCCCGCGACGCCGATTTTTCGCCATGCCAAGCACCTGCCGGGTCTCAGTTCCCCGAACAACGACAGCGCCCCGGTAATAACAGACCATGGCGATTTCCTATATTTCGCTTCGAATCGCGAGGGAGGGTTCGGTGGATCGGATATTTACCGTTCCAGACTGATTCAGAACACTCCCAAGCCACCTTCGAATCTCGGTGAGGAAATCAACGGCAAGTTCAATGAAAGTCATCCCGCCACACGCATGGCCGGCTTTCACCTGTTGTTCAATTCCGATCGATCCGGCAACGACTTCGGGCTTTACCATGCGAAGAGCAAGCGAGTGCTTCGTCGCTACAATTATTCAAAAATGCCTACCTCGGCATGGTTCGGCAGCAATGCGGGTTGGTTGATTGCTTTCGTCCTGTCCGGCGTTCTTCTCGTTTATCTCTCCCTCCGCGCATTCAGGAAGCCATCGCCCCCGCTGGATGAGCCCGATGCCGTCGTTCAGCCACCCGCCGGTTGATATTTAACGTCAATGGACTCGAACAATCAAGAACCAGTCTTTAATAAGCGCCGTATCGGGGGCATTCTTCTTGCGGTGGTGGCACTTGTGTCCTTTGTCGTGATATCTTGGTTCGTCTGGGACAATTTGCGACAAAATGTCTGGGTATACTACACCGACGAGGGAAATACCTCTGTCGGGGTGGATGAAGACAAAGCTCGGTTCGTTCTCTGGGAGGATCCCGTGCAGAACGTCTTTACCGAAGAGGTGGATTCCCTCGATCCCGATGGAGTGGACGCCATTAATCAGAGAGGGGGACGACTGGAGGCGACCTTCTCTCCCAATGGCACCACCATGGTTCTGGTGCGGCGGGACAATAACGAAACCGGTAGCGACATGTATTTTTCACGCTGGAATGGACGGGTGTGGTCCCGACCCGAGGCGCTCACTGCCCTCAATAGTTCCTTCAATGATCGTGGGCCCGCTTTTTCTCGTGACGGCGAGTACCTCTATTTCGCCTCGGACCGCGAGGGCGGAAAAGGTGGGTACGACCTTTACGTTGCTCGCCGAAATGCGGAAGGCTGGAGTGCCGCCGAGTCCCTTGGTGAAGGCGTCAATACGGCGAATGACGAACTCGGTCCCGCACCGGCAGCTGATGGTCGGCGTCTATTCTTTTCTTCTGATCGCGCCGGAAAGAGCGATGATATTCTGGTCGCCGAAATCATTCCCGAAACGACCGATCGTAATTCTTCGACCTCTGAACAAGAACCGCTAGGTGTGATGCCCCGGTTCTCGTCTGCGAAACCGGTGAGCCACCTTAATTCGGAGGCGGACGACGTTCAAGCCGCGCTGACAAAGCGTGGAGATCATATTTTCCTCGCTTCGGATCGTGAGCGCGATGATGAATCCGGCTTTGGACTCTACATAAGTCGTGTCGCAGGGGGCAAGGAATCCCCCCCTGAAAAACTTGATCTGTACTTCAATAAGGGCGATGCCACGGATCCTGCGGTACGTATGGAGGGTTTCGATCTTTTGTTCAGTTCGAATTTCGAAACGGAAGCGGATTCCGGTGAGGAAACCGGGGATAGTTACCTTCTGTACCGTACGACGACCCGAGAGGTGTTCGAGTACACCGACCTCTCTCGTTGGGATCAGTTCATGGAACTGCTCGGCAACATCATCTGGTGGGTCCTGCTCGCTCTCGCTGCTCTCGCTGCTCTTATCTACCTTCTGGAGCACTGGAAAGACATCACGAATCTATATCACAAGTGTCTGGCAGGTTCGGTTGCTCTCCACTTGATCGTTCTCTTTCTCATGATGATCTGGTTGATCACGAAAGAGTTTTCGGCGGGCGGTGAACCGCAGTCGCCCGAAATCGCGATAAGCATTGATGCCTTGGCCCAAGAGGAACTCGCTCTTGAGAGCACCCCCGAGGAGGCTCAGGTTTCTGAAACTCCCATCGCTTTGATGACGGACCGTTTGGAAAGTGACTTTAAAATCCCTGTACTCGAAGCTCAGGAGTACACCAAGACGAGTCCGATAGTTACAAGCACCAGCAAGACTTCACTGGTCAGTGATATTCGTCCGTCCAAGGCAAACACCGAAACCGCGGAAGAACCAGTTACTAATCCGGAGAAAATCTCACCTCTGCTTACTGCGTTACCCGAAACTTTCCTACCCGAACTTGAAATTCCCGAGCTTGAGGAAAGTACTCCCGGGGAAATACAAAAGGCCGAGGAAAGGGCAAATCCTCTCGCCGACGTCTTTCGTCCCACGGAGGCCGTTCCGCAAGTGGAGACCAAGAAGTCCGAAGAAAGCGCCGAAATTGCCAATAACGCAGCCGAAACCACCACGGAAGTCGACAAAATCGAACCCGGAGACGCCGCGGCGCAAACCAGTGACACGGGAGGCGACGTTGTAGTTGCTCACACAGGTCTGGAGGCTAAGGGGAACCTGCCGGAGTTCGACGGTAAGGGTACCATCGCTTCCATGAGCCTTAATCTTCCGGGGACTGATTCCGATACGGATCCGCTACTTCCCGGAGAATTGCAGACCCCAAAAGACACTCTGGATCCGACGGCTCTTACCAATTTGCTTCGCAAACAGCGCGACAAGCCTTCCCTCGAAATCATCGAGCAACTCGGTGGTTCGGACGCTACCGAGCGTGCCATCGGACTCGCTCTTCTGTGGCTTTCTCGGAACCAAGAAGCCGATGGGCGTTGGGATATTAAAAAACATGGCGGCAATGGGAATTTCGATACGGCAGGCGCCGGTTTCGCTTTGCTTTGCTATTACGGTTGGGGCGTCAGTCACAAAACTCCCGGTAAGTTCCAAGGCACCGTTCAGAGGGCCCTCAAATGGCTCGTTGCCCAGCAGAAGGAGAACGGCGACCTACGAGGTGGTGGTCGGATGTATTGTCACGGTGTTGCCACTATCGCTCTGTGCGAGGCTTACGGGGTAAGCAACGACCCCACCCTTAAGGAGCCTGCCGAAAAGGCCGTAAAGCTTATTGTCTCGTCGCAAGACCCTGTTAAGGGCGGTTGGCGTTACGAACCTCGTCCAAGTGACTCGGATACCTCGGTCACGGGTTGGCAATACATGGCTCTGCACAGCGCTCGTATGGCGGGTATTGAAGTGGAGGAAAGTGTCTTTGAGAATGCCCGTCGGTGGTTCGATCACGCCGGTGGCGGAAGGCATGGTGGAGTCTACGGTTATACGGGGCCTGAGAAAAACAAACCCGCGATGGTGGCTACCGGAATGTTTTGCCGCCAACTGGACCTCGTGCCACCGACCGACCCGCGCATGCCGGAGAGCGCCCAAGTCCTCAAGATGCGTAAAATCAACGTAAACTCTCCCGACTACTACTATCTCTACTATGGTACGCTCGCTCTTTACCAGCACCAAGGGCCGATCTGGACGGACTGGAACGAGCGCCTCAAGGAAAGCCTTCCCATTCTGCAGAAAAAGACCGGAGCAGAGGCCGGGAGCTGGGACGTCGGGTCCGCTCACGCGGTTGCAGGTGGTCGCATAGTTTCCACTACCTTGGCTACATTGAGCCTGGAAGTTTACTATAGGCTTTTGCCCATGTACGGTTTCCGCAACAAGGATGCCGCGCCCCCTCCGCTCAAAACCAAGGGAAACTGAATTCCTGCTATAGGCGCGAAGGCGTGTACGCCTAGCCTGCTTTACTGCGAAGCGTTGTGATTGAGGGGCTCGATACTTAGCAGGTGTTTGCGGAAAAAATCGACCCGACGACGATGTCCGTGGCGACCATCTCCACCGTGGCCGGCACCG
>JACNJI010000468.1 GCA_014382645.1 Verrucomicrobiota bacterium
CGGATTTGCTGCTTCAGGGCATGAAACGAGACCTGCTTGCCAGTAACCGGGTAAAGATTTCGACCACCGAGGGACCCGGAGGCATCGGTGCCGACGAGTACGCCCAAGATGTGAGGAAGAAGGTTCAGCTTACTGGCGATCCCAAGTTCAATCGGCCACGACCGTACTATTCGCTTTCGGGGAAGATTATAGAGGAAACGTCACGCGTGGAAAAGGTCACCCAAAAGGATTTCTACTTTTTGCTCACCCTCACCGAACTCGATGCCGGGACCGGGGTTTGGTTCGGGCGTGAATTGATTACCAAGCAGGGACGTCGGGGAGCGATCGGTTTCTAACGCGGAGCAAAAAGCGTTTTGATCGCACGGGCGTTCGGAATCCTAATGCGTTTTCCATCGCCTAGCGGCAAGTGTTCCTTGAGCTCAAGTATATCGCCTCTTTGCAAGCTTTCCACGAGCTCGCGATCTCCCGATTCCAAGTCGCGAGTTTGGATCTCATATGTTCGCTCCGAGCCTTCGGCGGCTATGCCTACGAAAAAGTATAGTCCTCTTCTCTTGCTGACAGGTGAGACCAAGCGAAAAATTGCGTGTGTTGCGTCAAATTGCCTCGGAGGTTTTTTAGACAGAAGAACGAAGCCAAACTTGAGGTCGACCAAATTGAGACCAAGTGGCTCGTTGATTTTTTTCGCAACCTGAGGAACTTTCCACGAGCGAACTTCGTGGCTATGGAAAGGCGAGTCCGCGTTAACCAAGGGGCAACCCTTCCCGTTGAAATAGGGGGCGTGTAGATGGATCCGTCTAACTTCGGCAAGCATTGCTGCGGCTTTCTGAAGACGCCGACAGCCTTCCTTTAGAGCGGGTTCCATGACTACTAGGAAGCCACTCGGTTTCAATAGGGATGCAACATCTCCCAGCTTCCTTGCATAAATTTCGGGTTCATCCTCGGGAATGATTTCGTTCAAAGTCGACCCGAGCAGGATTAGGTCGTATTTGGCTCCGTGCCTGTTTGGAATGTCACTGCATAGGTCGGTGCGTTTGGTTTCTATCTTCGATCCCGGCCATAGTTTGTAAAGCCCACTGTGCAGGTTTCGGAAGTAGTCCAGGCTTTTCCCCGAGTAGTCGATTGCCCGGAGCTCGATTGGGTTTTCAATGCCACGGTCACGAAGCGTTCGAAGCGCCGAAAGGCTCGTAGCACCGGAACCGCAGCCAAGATCCAGAATCGTCAATGGACCCTTGCGTGGTGGAGTCCATTCGCGAAGATCCAAGGCTTCTGCGAGAACGTAACTCAGATGAGTCCATGTTCGAGGAAAGTAAAAGTTTCCGTAGGCGAGAATCGATAGGTCGCGCGATCCATAGCTTTTGGGAGTGAAGTGACGTTCCTTGTTGAAACGGTCGCTTTGGGTGACGATTTCCTCTTGGAGAAAGCGAAGAATCTTAGCCTCTCCTATGTCAGGCCACTTATCGATCGACTGGTTCCACCACCATTGCTCTATTTCCTCCGGGTATGGAGTGATGTTGGCAGTAGTGATCTTCATTGGATGGCCGTATCCGAGGCAGGTAGTGAGTGAAAGGGGACTCTGAAGCAAAGAATTGCTTCTATCCTGCCACATCGTTTGTGGCGTGAATTTTCACTTGCTTCGAACCCCTCGAACCCGCAATCAATTCTTGGCTAAAGCTTTCCGCCGTAAACCGCGTTTTCGCCGAGTTGTTCCTCAATTCGGAGCAGCTGATTGTACTTGCAGATGCGATCCGTGCGCGAGAGTGAGCCCGTTTTGATTTGGCCCGCATTCGTGGCCACTGCGATGTCTGCGATGGTAACGTCTTCGGTTTCTCCGGAGCGGTGCGAGATGACCGAGGTGTATTGTGATTCCTTCGCCATTTCGACGGCATAGAGCGTTTCCGTTAGGGTGCCGATCTGGTTGACTTTTACTAGAATCGAATTGGCCACGCCCAAGTCTATTCCTTTCTTCAGGAAATCGACATTGGTAACGAAGAGGTCGTCGCCGACCAGTTGTACCTTGTCTCCGATCGCGTCGGTCAGCTTTTTCCAACCATCCCAGTCGTTCTCGTCGCAGCCATCCTCGATCGAGCGAATGGGAAACTTGGCGACTAAATCTTCATAATAGGCGACCATTTCATCGGAATCTTTTTCCGAACCGTCGCTCTTGGAGAAGACGTACTTCCCTTTCTCCGCGTCGAAGAATTCGGAACTTGCTACGTCCAAGGCGAATTCGATTTCGTCTCCAAGCTTATAGCCCGCTTTTTCGACGGCTACGGACAAATATTCTAGCGCTGCTGCGTTACTGGGTAGGTTCGGTGCGAACCCGCCTTCATCCCCGACAGCAGTGGAAAGACCTTGATCCTTAAGTACTTTCTTGAGGGCGTGAAAGATCTCACAACCCATGCGGAGGGCTTCGCTGAAACTGGATGCCCCGACGGGCATGATCATAAATTCCTGTATGTCGATAGGGGCATCTGAATGGGATCCGCCGTTGAGTACGTTCATCATAGGTACAGGTAACACTTTCGCGTTTGGTCCGTCGATGTATTTGTAGAGTGGTAATCCGCAGGCTGCTGCCGCCGCATGGGCAGTGGCGAGGGAAGCGCCGAGAATCGCATTGGCTCCCAGTTCCGCTTTGTTCGAGGTGCCGTCCGCGGCGAGCATTGCCTTGTCAATGGCCGTCTGGTCTATGGCATCCATGCCTACGAGAGTCTCGGCGATTTTTCCGTTTACGTTTTCAACGGCCTTGGTGACTCCTTTGCCTAGATAGCGTGAATCGTCTCCATCACGCAGCTCGATTGCTTCGTGTTCGCCTGTGCTGGCTCCCGATGGTACGGCGGCTCGCCCGTAGGCGCCTCCGCTCAATTCAACCTCCACCTCTACGGTGGGGTTGCCTCGCGAATCGATGATTTGTCTTCCGTGAACCTCTACGATTGTGGTCATGTAATATATGAATTTGGTTGAACTAAAAAGGGTCGGCCATGATGACCTTCGAGCTCGCAATGTCAAAAGCCTTCGGCATCAGCATGTCAAAACTGCTTGCATCTTTCCTATAATAGATATTTGTCAAAAGCCTTTTAGGCTAAAGACATGGGCAAGAAACGAACTGCAATTTCACCCACACGGGAAGAGGATTACCCCGAGTGGTATCAACAAGTAATCAAGTCGGCGGATTTGGCGGAGAATACTCCTGTTCGCGGATGCATGGTGATTAAGCCGTGGGGCTACGCCATTTGGGAGAACATTCGAGAAACCTTGGATTCCATGTTCAAGGCCACTGGCCACAAGAACGCCTACTTCCCGCTCTTTATCCCGTTGAGCTTGCTCCAACGGGAGGCGGAGCACGTCGATGGGTTTGCCAAAGAGTGCGCCGTGGTCACTCACTCACGACTGGAAGCGGACGAGAACGGCAAGCTCCAACCCGCCGGAAAACTTGACGAGCCTCTGATCGTCCGACCCACTTCGGAGACGATCATCGGTGAGCTGTTTGCTCGCTGGGTACAATCCTATCGCGACCTGCCTTTACTTATTAATCAATGGGCGAACGTGGTGCGTTGGGAAATGCGACCACGCCTTTTTCTCCGCACAGCGGAATTTTTATGGCAGGAAGGGCATACCGTCCATGCTTCATCGGAGGATGCCGTACGGGAAATGGAATTGATCCTCGATCTCTACGCCACTTTCGCCGAGGAGTGGTTGGCCATGCCCGTACTGCGTGGAGAGAAAACCGAGAACGAACGATTCCCCGGAGCCGAAGTCACTCTCTGCATCGAGGCCATGATGCAGGATCGCAAGGCTTTGCAGGCTGGTACTTCCCACTTCCTCGGTCAGAACTTCTCGAAGGCTTGCGGCATCAAATTTCAAGACGAGCAGGGCAAAGAGGAGCTGGGGTGGACCACTTCGTGGGGAGTCTCCACTCGCCTTATCGGCGGTATGATCATGTGTCACGGAGACGACGACGGCTTGGTCGTCCCGCCGAAGGTGGCCCCCTCGCAGGTCGTCGTATTACCCGTCACGCCGAAAGAAGAATCGCGTGAACAGGTTCTGGATTATTGTCGAAAACTGGTGGAGGAAATAGGCTCTCTCTCTTATGCTGGTTCGCCCGTTCGGGTGGAACTGGATGATCGCGATCTCCGTGGCGGCGAAAAATATTGGCAGTGGATAAAGAAAGGAGTTCCTGTCACCTTGGAGGTCGGTCCACGCGATCTGGAAAGTGATTCCGCTTTCGTCGGTCGTCGAGATGTTGGACGTTCGGGACGCGAGGGCATGCCCCGTGAAGATTTTCTCGGTCGCTTGCCCGACATGTTACAGGACATCCAAGACAAGCTTTTTGAACGGGCCTTGGCGTTTCGAGAAGAGAATACTCGCGAAATTGATTCCAAGGAGGAATTCTATGAGTTTTTCTCCGCTGCTGATACAGGAGCGCAGGGTGGCTTTGCCATGGTCCACTGGGATGGCGACGTCAAGTGGGAGGAGCAGGTGAAGAACGACCTGAAAGTTACCGTGCGTTGCATCCCTCAAGGGGAAGGTGAGTCGGGTACTTGTATCTTCAGCGGCAACCCAAGTCCGCGTCGCGTGGTATTCGCACTGGCCTATTGATCGAACCGACTTCCTCTCTTCATGCAAGTCCTACGCTCCGCAAATGAGATGCAGGCCAACTCCATCGGTCTGCGGACCGAGGGTAAGCTGATCGGTTTCGTTCCCACTATGGGATACCTGCACGCCGGGCACCTCTCCCTCGTTGAGGTGGCTAAGGCCAAGTCCGACATCACCGTTGTGTCGATTTTCGTGAATCCTACTCAGTTCAGTGTCGGCGAGGATCTGGAACGCTATCCGCGCGACCTCGAACGAGATCTGAAGATGTGCGAGGAACATGGCGTCGACATTGTCGTTGTTCCTTCGAAGATGGAAATGTATCCAGCCGGCCATGCCACTCAAGCCAAAGAAACTGCAGTGTCGGCCGACCTTTGCGGAGTTTCCCGGCCAGCCCCTTCTCACGGAGTCGGCACCCTCTGTGCAGAGT
>JACNJI010000165.1 GCA_014382645.1 Verrucomicrobiota bacterium
GCCGCAACGGGCGAAACAAGACTTAGGGTCTCGATAAGGAACGAGATAGTTTTCATCATCTGGAGGCTTTGAGTTGAGTGATGGTTGCTTTGAGTTTGGCTTGAGCGGAAGGATTTTCTTTGATTGGCTTGTCGGCGAACGCAGGAAGCAACTTGTCCCAAACAATATTCAGTTCACCCTGCATATCCCGGGTGTTCGCGGTAATCGCAATCACTGCATCCTGGTCCGGAAGCACAATGCAAAACTGACCGTCTTTCCCGTCGCCGCGAAAAGCCCCGTGACGGCAGCGCCAGAATTGAAAACCGTAGCCCTGATCCCAATCCCGACTGGGATCGCTCCCATTAGAGACTTGCTTCGAAGTAGCTTGCTTAACCCATGACGATGGAATCAATTCCTTCCCCTGCCACTTGCCTCCCTGTAGATAGAGCTGACCGAACTTTGCAATATCCTCAGTGCGAACAAATAATCCATAACCTCCAATGGAAATCCCCTCCGGACTCGCGTCCCATTTAGGGCTACGAATGCCGAGAGGGTCAAACAAGGAGGGCTTCAAGTAGGCTAAAACCGTTTTCCCCGTCACCTTTTGAACAATCGCCGATAGCATATAGGTTCCGGGCGTATTGTAGCGGAAATGGGTTCCCGGTTTGTGCGGAACGGGATGAGCGAGGAACGCCTTCACCCAGGGAGTCTTAGCGTCCAGCTTGACCTCATCCTGATGTCCACTCGTCATGGTCAGTAAATCACGAACCCGCATCTTCTTTAGATTGGCGGAAGGTTCGGAAGGAGCATCATCGGGAAAGAACTGCAAAACGGGGTCGTCGACACTCAGCTTCCCATCTGCCACTGCCAGCCCTACCGCCGTCGAGGTGAAGCTCTTGCTAAGTGACCACAATATGTGCTGTTTTTTGGCTGACTCAGGTCGCCACCATGCTTCGACAACAACGTGTCCGTGACGCACCAGCATGAAGCTGTGCATGGAATTCACTTTTTGATCAGCGGTTTCTATAAACGCGCGAATCTTTGCTGAAAAAACTCCTTGAGCTTCGGGAGTGCTCCGAGGCAAATCCGCGACTTGCGCCGCAAGGTTGCCGTTCGTGATAAGCGCCACAAAGCCGAGTAATATTATGGATGGGGGGTTTTTCATATAAAGCCTTACGGTTAGTGGATCTCGGCACAGCATTCGGATTGATAATCCTACTCGCGTCCATGGAATTCCTCCTCTTTAGGAAGCGGCGCCACGGCCCAGGTTGCGGGGAAGAAGCGCACGATTTTCCCGGGTCTGAAACCTTCCAGAAGAATGCCGCACTGCACCTGAATCTGAACACCACTACATCCGGGGATAACCGGTACTTTTCCAATCTTCAGAATGTTACCGCCCTTGCGATCATTCACCTGATTGTAACACATTAGACATTCCCTGACGGCGATGATATTCCCCTTCGACGCAACGTTACCCCAATTGTATTCCTTGGTGGGCCAACCAAGCGCTTTGGGGTTAGGATTGGGCAGTTCCTTGAAAAGAACCGGATCTATCGAGTCGAAAAACGTAATCGTGACAACACGCTTCCTATCTTCTACCGCAGTGACGAAGCCGGGCAGTCCGCGCTCGCGAATGTGCCGATGATGGCGCTTGAGTTGCCGATCAGTGGCGAGTGAGCGGCTCTGTTCGTCGAGCCAGACGTCGGTGACTCGCCCCGGACCGAACAGGGTCGCCCAGGTGACGTTCATCTGCAACAGCTGGCCCGGCTCAATGTCTGCAAGCGCCCCGAAGCCATTTCCCTTGAAAACCGTTGTGCTGTCCATCAAATCAAACACCTTCGATTCGCCGTACGGTTTACCGTCCTTTCCTTGAATTGTGACGGTTAGTTTCTTTTTGATGATCCTGTGCGAAAGGTCTGTAAAGTTCCCCTCCGTCACCGCTACGGGAGGCTCGATGCGTTCGACTTTCCAGATTTGATTCTTTCGGGCATAGAAGCTGAAGTCATCTTCCAATCGGAAGCATCGAGTGAAATCGACTTCAGCCGAAGCGTTCCCCTGCTTCCCGCTCTTCCGCTGAAGCTTACCGTTTCGCATTTCAAAAAATCGATCTTCTTCAGGCCGAATATAAAACCAGCCATGAAGATGCGTACCGATTGGCAAGTCACGCAGCGCAGCAGGGGCGTTGCGATAATGGATGCTACCGTAAGGCAACATTGTCGCTTCAAGCGCCTCATCCTTCCCAGCTCGTCCGTCCTGACGATCGACCCGTAGTTTCACCGTGCGTTCGATATGATCGAAACCGATGAGTTCACCAGCAACATAGTGGGCATACTCTTCCGGAGGGAATTCGCCATCCAGTGGCTCGAACCAAGGGAGACTGTTATTCGGGTTGCCATCCGTACGGAACACGGGCGTATCGTCTGCGACAACACCTGCCACGGGAAGCAGGATAAAGATCAGGATGCATATTTTCATGGGTGCTCTGTATTTATTTAATTTCACCGTCTAATGACCAGCTCTCTCCACAAAGCGAAACTGCATCCTCGTAATTTCATCATTTCGTTTACACTTCTTGCCTAAAGTTTTTTGTTACGCCGTAATTCGGGCAATCGTTCCCAGGCTATCCTGAAACTGGTCGGTTTCGACGTCCATGCGTTGAATCATGGTTAACAGCAAGTTGCTCAATCTCGCATCGCTATCGACCGGTCCTCCATGAATTTTATAATGCTCATTAGCATTGGCGACGTTGTATTTACCGATTACAGGAAGGTTGTAATCGATGTGTTGGCCATGCTTGACACCTATTTTCTTTCCCCCCGCGTAAATTGTGGGAAGATTCGCCAAACCGTGACTGTGACCATAGGACATGCCACTGCCCCAGAGCACTTGAGTCGTATCCAAGAGGCTCCCTTCTTCATCGCTATGTTCCTTAAGTTGGGTAAGGAAATAACTCAGTTGCTCGACAAGAAAGGTATCGGTCTGGGTGAGGCGGCGAAGTTGCTCCGGATCTCCGTTGTGATGGGAAAGCTGATGACGACCCTGTGAAATACCGATGTCAGGAATTGCTCCGCCATTGGACTCGCTGCAAATCATGCAAGTAATGACCCGAGTCATGTCGGTACGTAGGGCCAACACCATAAGATCGTAAAATAGGCGGTGATACATCTGCACCTGGCTTTTGTTCAGTTGCCGAGTAAAGCGATCCGACTCCGATTTCTTGATCTCCGGTTTCGGCACGTCGAGCCAAGCATCCGCTCGTTCGGTGCGCACTTCGACCTGACGAACGGCAGTGAGGTATTCGTCGAGCTTGGTGCGATCTTCGGAACCGAACTGTTGATTGACCCGTTTGGCGTCACTCAACACCGCGTCAAGAATGCTACCGCGACGAGCCAGACGGCGACGAACCGCTTCTTTGCCTCCGCGTTCCTCTCCAAACATCCGATTGAAGATAGATTTCACACTACTTTCAGCCGGCAACTGAATCCCATCGCGAGACCATGCCAAGGAACTGCCTTCGACTGCCATCTCCATGGATGGGAAGCGGGTGAACTTGCCCTGCGCTTCAACCATGACCTGATCAGCCGAAACGGTGTTGCGA
This sequence comes from Verrucomicrobiota bacterium, assembly GCA_014382645.1. Lineage (GTDB taxonomy): Bacteria > Verrucomicrobiota > Verrucomicrobiia > Opitutales > Seribacteraceae. The sequence goes on from JACNJI010000165.1 coordinate 3,578, forward strand.
AAGGCGCCACCGTTGGCCGGGACTTTTTCGCCTGTGAGCCAGATCTTTTCGCAATTGTGATGAGCCTGTGACTTTGGATGGTGGAGTCCACTAATCGGCGAGACTTCGGCCCGATGCACCTCCAATGACTTCATTGGTGAGGTGAATTCGTAATCTGCTCCCGCCTTTTCGATCTGCCAGGTCAGGGTGTTGACGCCATTGGGAATATAAAGAAACACACTGCGTTTCGGTGAAGTCGGTTTCGGGAGACCTGGTGCGCCCATGCAATTCAAGACAGGTAACGCGATACTTGCTCCAATCCCACGCAACATGTGGCGGCGACTGAGATGCCATTTATTAGTTTGAATATTCATGAGTAAGTTCCTTTTGCTATCTTTTCTGGAAAAGTTCCGAAAGCACGAAGGCTTCCACAATGTCTTTGACGCGATAATCTTTTTCGCGGCCGATCTTCGTGATTGCCTCCAGTTCGTCGCGATCCTCAAAAGTCACCGTTCGGCGCAATCCATAGATCGCGAGTTTCTCGGTAAACGCCTCATTGAACGCATCCAGGTCGTCCATTAACAATTGCTTGAATTCCTTGGCGTTATTAAATTTTCGGCCATCGGGCAGTTCACCACTGGCATCGACCAAGGGATCATCGCCCATACCGGACACTTGCTCATGCGTACGCCATTCGCCAATCGCGTTGTAGTTGTCAAAAGCCAAGCCCAAAGGATCGATCTTGCGATGGCAGGATGCGCAACTAGGATTGCGTTTGTGGGCATCCAGCTTCATCCGCAAAGTCGCTTTCGGTGAATCCACCGGAGTCGGCTCAATAGGGTCCACGTTTGCCGGAGGCGGGGGCGGCGTTTTACCCAGAATTGCTTCCGATAGCCAGGCACCCCGATGAACGGGACGATGTCGAGTGCCGTCGGACGTTAGGGAAAGAACCGAAGCGTGGGTCAACAACCCTCCTCGATGCTGTTCCGGCTTGAGCGAGACCCGTTGAAACTGATCCTTGGTGATATCAGGCACTCCATAAAACTTGGCCAGGCGCGGGTTCATCATCGTCCAGTCCGAATCAATGAATTCACGCAACGTCAGACCGTTATCCAAGACCTCCTTGAAGTAAGCCTGCGACTCGCCGATCATGCTATCTTCCAAATGTTGATCGTAGTTCGGGTAAATCTTCTTATCAGGAGCAAACATCCCGACCTTGCGCAAATGCAACCACTGCTTGGTAAATGATTTCGTGAACCGCACGGACCTGGAATCCGCCAGCAAACGAACCACCTGGCGTTTCAACTCAGCCCGATCGCGAAGCTTACCCTTTTCAGCGAGAGCGAACAATTCCTCGTCCGGCATCGTGCTCCAAAGAAGATAAGACAGGCGCGAGGCAATTTCCCAATCGTTGAGCGTGTGCCGCTCAGCATGTTCATCGCCTTCAGCAATAAAAAGAA
>JACNJI010000469.1 GCA_014382645.1 Verrucomicrobiota bacterium
TTCGTGAAGTTGGTCGAAAAGGGCCGAGGCATGACAACGTCGGCCTTCCCAGAAGAAACCGTGGCAGCGACCGTCTTCCAGGACGGCCTTGGCATATTCCGTCTTCTCTGCGACGGGGTTGGTGTCGTCAAGCCGCAGGTTGCACAACCCGTCGAATTCATCGGCAACGCCAAAATTCAGGCAAATGCTCTTTGCGTGTCCGAGGTGGAGGTAACCGTTGGGTTCGGGCGGAAATCGAGTGTGCACACGACCGTCGTTTTTTCCTGCTTCGACTTCCTCATGGACAATGGAACGAATGAAATCGATTGGGGCTTCTTTCTGAGAATCCTGAAGTTCGGACATGTTTTCGAAATTTTAGGTTTTCCAATTAATCTACGCGAATCCCATACTTGGCTTGGTATTCTTTCTCCAAGGACTTCAGCCCTTTTTTGCTAAGCCCGTGACCTGCTTCGGACAGCACATCCAAGGCTTGCCTCAAACGGCTGCGGGAAAGATCGGGCCCCAGAATCGCCATGGCGTCGAAGAGCGGAAGAGAAACGCTGGAACCACTTATCGCAACGAAAAACGTAGGCATAAGTTGTTTCAGCTTCAATTCCTCTATTTCGGCTATGCGGTTGAACACATTTCCTATCGCTTCGCCTTTCCATTCGCGGAGTTTCTCGAACTCCCATTCTGCTATCTTGATAAGTCTTGCGGCATCTGCCGATTCCAATTTGCCCGAGATTGATTCCGCATCTATCTCCACCTTTTCGGCAAATAGGAATGAGGCAAGTGGAGCGAAGTCGGAAAAGGTTTCCAGTCGGGGTAGGGCGAGGGGAAGAACCTTGCCTAGAAATTCGTCGTTGTACTTCCATTCGCTTAGTCGAGCAAGAAGGTCATTAGCGGATAATTTTTCCCGGAGATATCGACCATTGAGCCACTTGAGCTTGGTTACGTCGAAAATGGGCCCGCCCAAGCTGATGCGTGAGGAGTCGAAAGTTTCCGACATGTCCGAAATGGAGAAGATTTCTCGTTGATCGGGTAGGGTATAGGCCATCATCCCAAGGTAGTTTGCGACTGCCTCCGGCAAAAAACCCGCGTCACGGTAATGGAAGATGCTCGTGGGATTCTTTCTCTTGGAAAGCTTCGACTTGTCGGGATTGCGAAGGAGTGGAAGATGAATGAATGTTGGAGGCGCCCACCCAAAAGCTTCGTACAAAAGAATATGCTTGGGAGCACTGTTGATCCATTCCTCGCCTCGAATGACGTGGGTGATCTCCATCAGGTGATCATCGACCACGTTGGCGAGATGATAGGTGGGGAATCCATCGGACTTTCTGAGCACTTGATGGTCGACCTGCGACCACGCTATTCGAATCTCATCGCGAAGCTCGTCCCGAAAAATGCACTCTCCCTCAGTGGGGACATTTAGTCTCACCACATAGGGAGTCCCCCCAGAAGCATGGCTTTCAGCTTCCTCGAGGTCTAAAGAAAGGCAGTGACCATCGTAGCGAGGGGTTTCCTTATTGGCCAGTTGCTCAGAGCGAAGTGCGGAAAGGCGTTCGGATGAGCAAAAACAGCGGTAGGCACTTCCGTTCTCAAGCAGTTTCTGGACATGGACCTCATAAATGTCGAGACGTTCGCTTTGCCTGTATGGACCGAGATCGCCACCGACGTCCGGACCTTCATCCCATTGCAGACCTAGCCAACCCAATGAGTCGAGAATGGCTTTTTCCGATTTTTCGGTGGATCGAGCTCTGTCCGTGTCCTCGATGCGTAAAATGAACTGCCCGCCATGCTTGCGAGCAAAGACAAGATTAAACAACGCCATGTAGGCGGTCCCGACGTGCGGGTCGCCCGTTGGGGATGGAGCCACTCGGGTACGAACTGCGGACTGCGCGATATTTTCCACATCACCCCATTATGGATAGGCGGACCGAATGACGATAAAAAACGATTTGCCGCGACCCTTGCATTTCCTCCCCGATGAAGTAGGTTAGGCGAAATGAAGGTTCTGATAGTCGGTGCCAATGGAAAGGTGGGGACGTTGTTGAGTGGCAAATTGTGGGCCGCTCATGATTTCTCTCCCGTCGCTGTAATACGAGACATACGCCAGCAAATGAAGTTTACCGCATTTGGGGTGCCTTCCGTGGTGGGGGATATCGAGAATGGCATTTCGGAGTTCTTGCCGGGTATGGATGCAGTAGTCTTCACCGCTGGTTCGGGCGCCAACACGGGCCCTGAGAAGACTATCGACGTCGACCAAAACGCGGCGATGCGGCTTATCGACGATTGCGTAAAAGACGGAGTGCGGCGATTTGTTATGGTGAGTGCCATTGGCGCGGATCCGAAATCCGAATCCGATCGTATCCGCCATTACCTAAGGGCCAAGGGGGTAGCCGACAACCACTTGCGGGCTAGTGGTTTGGACTATGTCATTTTGCAACCGGGCAGGTTGCAGGACGAACCCGGAACAGGGCGCATTGAAGTGGCGGAAGACTTGGAACGGCACGCAACCATTTCCCGTGAGGACGTCGCAGACGCCATAATCGAATGCCTGCGAAATTACCTGACCATTGGCAAAACTATTCGGATGGTATCCGGAAAATTGAAGATAAAGGATGCCATCGCTCAATTTTCCGGCGGAGGAAACCTTCCGCCCATCGCATAAGAAATTGCCTGAATCGCAGTAATTTGTCTTGAACGAATTCAAGTGAGTCTACATTATGGCTCTCAACTTGTTCTCAACTTGTTCGATAAAATAATCATAAAAAAGGATTCCACATAATGAAAAAAATACTTGCTATCGCTTCTGCTCTCGCAATCTGCGTTGCCTTCTCTTTTGGAGCTAAGAAAGCTGCTGCCCCCGTCAACAAAGAGTGCCCAATTTCCGGAAAAGCTGTCAATGCCGACCAAACCGTTGACGTCGGCGTATGCTGCGGAAACTGTGCCAAAAAGGTCGCCAAAGATCCCAAGCTTGCGTTGAAAGCCAAGGGTAACTTCAAAAAATGCCCAGTTACCGGCAAACCCGCCAAGAAGACGGTAACAATCGGATTCTGCTGCGCCAAATGCAAGGGCGAGGCATCTACTCCCCCAAAGGAAGTCTAATTATTCATTTCACAATTTGAGATTTATCTCTTAAGGAGAGGCTCCCTATTCGGGGAGCCTCTTTTTTGTGCCCTGAACATTACCTATTTCAGAACAATTCAAATATGCCAAAACGCACAGACATCGAGACGATCTTGATCATTGGCTCAGGCCCCATAATTATTGGGCAAGCCTGTGAGTTCGACTATAGTGGAGCCCAAGCTTGCAAAGCCCTCCGTGAAGAGGGGTATAGAGTAGTTTTGGTCAACAGCAATCCGGCCACCATCATGACGGATCCGGAATTTGCCGACGCCACTTACGTCGAGCCACTCACTGTCGAGTCCGTTAGAAAGATCATAGAGAAGGAAAAACCCGATGCTCTGCTGCCGACCCTTGGAGGCCAAACCGGGTTAAATCTTTCACTCGAGCTCTTCGAGGCGGGAATTCTTGATGAGCATGGCGTGGAGATGATAGGCGCCAAACCGGATGCGATCAAAAAGGGCGAGGATCGTGAACTCTTCAAGCAAGCCATGATCAAAATCGGTCTCGATGTGGCAAAATCCATAGCTGTTAATACTCTGGAACAGGCACAATCCGGCTTTCAAGAAGTGGGAGACTTCCCCTTTATCATTCGGCCTGCGTTCACTCTTGGTGGTACGGGCGGCGGAATTGCCTACAATCGAGAGGAATTCGACGAAATGGTCCGCAAGGGTCTGGATGCCTCGCCGGTGAGGCAGATTCTTGTCGAAGAGTGCTTGCTGGGATGGAAGGAGTACGAAATGGAGGTCATGCGCGATTTCAAGGATCAGTGCGTCCTCATTTGCTCGATTGAAAACTTCGATCCCATGGGAGTTCATACCGGCGATTCCATTACCGTTGCTCCTGCAATGACCTTGTCGGACAAAGAATTCCAGCTTATGCGAGACGCTTCTTTCGCATGTATTCGTGAAATCGGCGTGGAAACTGGAGGCAGCAACATTCAGTTTTCCAATTGTCCCAAGACCGGTAGAATGGTCGTGATCGAAATGAATCCGAGAGTCTCCAGAAGCTCGGCGCTCGCTTCAAAGGCAACTGGTTTCCCCATTGCCAAAATTGCAGCTAAACTCGCCGTTGGTTATTCATTGGACGAACTTCGCAACGACGTCACCCGAGAAACCCCCGCCAGCTTCGAACCATCCATAGACTACGTTGTCACTAAAGTTCCCCGTTTTACTTTTGAGAAATTTCCCGAAACGGACTCCACCCTCACTTCCACCATGAAATCCGTAGGTGAGGCCATGGCGATCGGTCGAACCTTCAAAGAATCCTTCCAGAAGGCTATGAGGTCCTTGGAGATTGGTCTCAAGGGTTTCGAGGCGGGAAAACTTGCCGACCTCGAACTTGATCCATCCGCCCTGAGATTTGGCCTTTCAAGACCTTCTGCCGAGCGAACGCTTTATCTCCACAAGGCTTTCTCGGCAGGCATGAATGTGGAAGAGATTCATGCCGCTTCAAAAATCGATCCATGGTTCTTGGAACAATTACGCCTCATACATGCAATGGAACGAGAGCTAAAAGACAACTCTCTCATGGGCATTGATGCCACGGCTCTGCGTCGAGCAAAGGAGTATGGTTTCTCGGACCGTCAATTGGCCGATTACTGGGGAGTCTCTTCGTCTGTAGTTCGTGAACATCGCATGAAGGAAGGCATTGAAACTACCTTTCGCCTAGTCGATACCTGCGCGGCTGAATTCGAAGCCTTCACTCCCTACTTTTACTCTTCCTATGGTGATGAAAACGAACTCGTCCGTTCCACTAAAAAGAAAGTGATGATTTTAGGAGGCGGACCCAACCGAATTGGACAAGGTATCGAATTCGACTACTGTTGCGTGCACGCTTCCTTTGCGCTTCGTGAAGCTGGCATCGAGACCGTGATGGTCAATTCAAACCCCGAAACCGTTTCCACCGAC
>JACNJI010000174.1 GCA_014382645.1 Verrucomicrobiota bacterium
AGGAATCGGGGAGGGGAAGCCCCCGCAGTTACACCAACGCCCGCGAAACGAGACAGGACGCAGGGACCAGGTTCCTCTGCGGTCTGGACGTAAAAGGGGGGGCGTTTCTGGGCCTCGGCCACCTGGGCAAATTTACAGGTATGGGCGGAATGATGGCCGCCGATAACGACTATGGCCTCGGCCCCCTCCGCCACTAGTTGGCGCAAGTCAGACTGACGTTCCTTGGTCGCGCCGCAAATCGTATCGAATACGACAAGCTCGGGATACTTTTGAGCAAGAAGGGCCGAAAGGTGTTCAAATTCGTGAGTAAACATGGTCGACTGCGAGACCATCGCCACACCGTTCTCGAAATCGGGCAAAGTACCCAAATCCTCTTCAGTCTGGACGGCATGACCTCTCCCGGCAGCATATCCCATGAGACCAATAACCTCGGGATGGCAAGGATCCCCGAAGATAACCACGTCGTAACCCTTGACGGCATGCATGCGCACCTTGCCCGCAATAATACCAACATCCGGGCAGGTCGCATCCTTGAAGGGCAAATCGAGACCCTTGAGGTACTTTCTACGCTCGGGCGAAATGCCATGAGCACGCACGACGACGACGGAATCTTTGCGTTCATCCTCATCCAACTCTATGGACGAACTACTTCGGTAGTCCCCCACCTCGCGAACGCCCTCTGTGCTAAGTGCCGTCATCATCTGGTTGTTGTGGATCAGTGGCCCGTCCGTGTAAACGGTCCGTTTTCCACCATCGGCTTGCTCGCGAGCAACTTGAATTGCACGCTCTACTCCCCAGCAAAAGCCGGCACTTTTCGCTCGAATCACTTTCATACTACCTCTCCCACCTTAGCTTGCGATCTTTAGACGTTCAACAATATAGATTTGCCTAAAGGATGCCAAAGCAGGCAATCTTTGCGACATGATCAATTCAGTAATAGCCAAAATGTCGAAAACCTTGGTAATCCTTGCCTTGCTTCCCTTTGCCAGTACCGCGTACGCCGAAAAAGAATCGGCAAAAGGAACTCTTGCAGTCTCGGAACCGACATATACTCAGAAGACTCCCACGAGAGGCGGAACCGGAAAAATATACATGGATCGGGAAATCTCTCAGGTAATGGGGCACCTCGGCGCGGGTTGGTTGGAGCGATCCGAAAGAGAGCGAGAGGAAAGGACCGATCTCCTCGTCAAAAACCTCGAGTTGAAGCCGAAAGAGATCGTTGCCGACATAGGCGCAGGTTCAGGCTACTTCACCTTTCGATTGGCAAAACTAGTGCCTGAAGGCAAAGCATACGCCGTTGATATCTCCAAGGAGATGCTCGCCATTGTCAAAGGTCGCATTGGCAAATTCAAGACCGAGAACGTGATTCCCGTTCTAAGTACGATAACCGATGTCAAACTACCCGAGAACTCTGTCGATTGCGTCCTCATTGTGGACGCTTACCACGAGTTTTCCCATCCTCGAGAAATGACCCTTTCCATTTTGAAGGCTCTAAAACCAGGAGGTCGTCTGGTATTAATCGAATATCGGCTGGAAGATCCGAAAGTTCCGATCAAACGGCTACACAAGATGACACAAGCACAGTCCAAAAAGGAAATGAAAGCCATTGGCTTCGATTGGAAGGAAACTCGAGACATGCTTCCCCAACAACATTTCATGGTGTATCTGAAGCCTGATCCGAGGGCCAATAACTCTCCGAAATGAAATCTCTCATCTTAGCCGTTCTTGGAATAATTCTTCCTTTGCTCTCCGTCTTAGCCAAAGAAAATGCAGGAGAGTGGACGCGCTTTCGCGGTCCGGACGGGACGGGACACGGACAAGCCCAAGGATTGCCCGCAACATGGGAGATCTCCGACTACTCGTGGAAAGTAAAACTCCCGGGCGTCGGTCACGCATCCCCCGTATTATGGGGAACTCGCCTTTTCACAACTTGCTCCGACGAGACGGACGGTTCCCAGTACGTGCTCTGCTACGATGCCATCAACGGTGAAAAAGTCTGGGAAAAGAAACTCGAGTCAGTCAAATACCCGCACCACAAGTTCAACAGTCTCGCATCTTCCACCCCATGCGTGGATGGCAAATACCTCTTTGTGAACTGGACCACCAAGGCATCCAACGATCTCCTCTGCTTCGACCATGACGGCAACCTGCTTTGGCGACGCGATTTCGGTGGTTACGAAACCCAGCACGGGAACGGCTTCTCGCCAATAGTACATGGTGATCTAGTGGTTCTCACCCACGACCACTATGGGGATAGCAATGTAATCGCAGTTGACCGAAAGACGGGGGCCACCGTATGGCAAACCACACGTACGTCCGCCAAGCCCTCCTCGTCCACGCCTTGCGTCTACCAACCCAAGGATGGTCCCCTCCAATTCGTGACCAGTTCGATGGCCCACGGTTGCTACGCCGTCGATGCCAAATCAGGAAAAATCCTTTGGGAAACCGGCCCCGAGACCCTAGACCTCCGCAGCGTGGCATCCCCCTATCCTGCCAACGGACGCTTCTTCGCGAGTTGCGGTTCAGGTGGCCGGGCCAGTCGATTCGCTTCGGTCATTCCACCGAAAAGCGGCAAGGGCAAACCCACCATCGCCTATTCCCTGAAGAAGAACATCCCCTACGTACCCACCTCCATTGCAAAAGGGAACCTGCTCTTCCTCGTCACCGATGGCGGCATCGCCTCCTGCCTCGACTTAGCATCGGGCGAAATGAAGTGGCGCGAACGTCTAGACGGCAACTATTTCGCCTCACCCATTATGGTCGGCAAGGTCATCTATGCCGTATCTCGTGAAGGCAACGTCGCCACTTTTACAGCGTCCGACAAATACGAAGCTCTCGGAATATCTTCTCTCGGCGAACTCACACACAACACACCTGCCGTAGCCAACAAAAGCCTCTACTTCCGCACCTACTCGCACCTCTTTCGCTTGCCTGCAAAACCCGCAAGGTAGCCGAGTTCAACTCCATCTCGGCAAGCATTGCCGTTGACTCAGGTACTGTGGTGGGAGAAAATGGAAAGCATGCAAAAGAGTTACCTATTTATGTTCGCGGGCGCTTTGCTCGCTTGGGGTTCAGCGATTTCGGCAAATGCCGAAAAATTCTCCGTTGCGGGTTACACGTTTAGCTCGCCGGGGGGATGGAAGGCGTCAGCGCCTTCCTCCTCCATGCGCAAAGCTCAATTCTTGGCCCCAGGCAAGAGTGGAGAGTCGGCAGAAGTCGTATTCTTTTACTTCGGCGCAGGTGGCGCCGGTGGTGTAAAGGCGAACATCGACCGCTGGATGGGCCAATTCAAAAACGCCGAGAACAAAAAAGTGGAAGGTAAAACGGTGGGAGACACAAAAGTCACTTATGCAAGAGCCACCGGAACTTTCATGAGCGGTCGTTCCTTCGGTCCAAAGACTCCGAAAGAGGGTTACGCGTTATTGGGAGCTATTATCGAAGGGAAGCAGGGAGCCATCTTCGTTAAAATGACTGGTCCAGAAGCCGCCGTTAATGCAAATGCGGATAAGATGAAGGCTATGACGGAAGGTGCTCTAAAGTAGGAAAAGTATCCCGATATCCCTCCAGTAGTCTATTCAAATAGATAAGCTTGTTGTATTTTTTGTTTAACCGCGCACGGACGACATGAAAGAGCTTCTCAAACTATCAGCCTTGGTCAGCTTGTTTTCACCTACGCCGCAAGCGGACAAACCTTTAAGCCGCCGCAAATCACTTTTTTTGAGAAAAAGGTGCGCCCACTCTTGGCCGAGCACTGCTTCGAATGCCACTCCGCCAAGTCCAAGAAACTCGAGGGTGGACTGCGTCTAGATCATCGGGAAGGTTTTCTCAAGGAAGGCGTCTCGGGCTAGCCCGTAGTGCTGCTAGGAAGCAAGTTAGCTAAATCAAGGCTCTTCCAAATGATTCGCCTGAAGAAGGGAGACGACAGCGGGCATCCGCCCATGGCGAAGCTTCAGACCAGCGAAATCAGAAGCTTGTCCACTTGGGTGCAAATAAAATTGCCCTTTTCCGAGGCTACTGGACCTACCGCCCTTAAGGAAGAAAATCCAGCCAGCGACTGGAAGAAAAAATCGATTTGGAAAAAGCCCGCGAATACTGGGCATTCCGAAAACCAGAGGCACGCAAGGCGCCCCAGCCAAAACAGGCGAACTGGGTCCGATCGGACCTCGACCGCTTCATCCTCTCCAAACTGGAGTTCTCGGGGTTGCACCCCGGGCAGGACGCCAGTAAAACCACGCTTCTTCGCCGCGTCTATTTCGACTTGGTCGGATTGCCCTCGCCGCCGAGCAAGCTCTCGCCGGCAGTACATCAAGGCACCGCCATCGGCGACCTGAACAAAAAGATCGGTGATGCCTCCATAGGCAACCTTTCGAACAAAAGCTTGAAACCAGACCTGCAACGCAAACAAATCGATTTCATCCAGTCGATGAACCAAAAGCTGCTCAGTCGGAAAGGAAGCGACGAGCGCATCGAGGGAGTCATCAAATCTTACGAGCTCGCCTACAAAATGCAATCCAGCGTGCCCGAACTGCTGGATCTTTCCGACGAACCCAGGCACGTGTTGGACATGTATGGGGTCGACAATCAGGCGACCAACGACTTCGGTCGGCAATGCCTACTCGCTCGGCGTATGGCGGAAGCTGGTGTGCGCTACATTGAGGTCACCCATGCGAACTGGGATCAGCACGGTGCTCTCAAAAGCAAATTGAAAGCAAATTGTGGAGCGACTGACCGACCTTTGGCTGCTCTCCTGACCGATCTCAAACAGCGAGGCATGCTGCATGACACCTTGGTTATATGGGGAGGAGAGTTCGGTCGCACCCCCCACGCAAAGAAAGCCGATGGTCGCGACCATAACTCGAGCGGATTCAGCTTTTGGATGGCCGGAGGCGGACTCAAAGGCGGCATGCGCTACGGCGCTACCGATGAGCACGGCATCGCCGCAGTCGAGGATGAAATGCATTTCCACGACCTCCACGCAACGATCTTGCATTTGCTGGGTTTAGACCAC
>JACNJI010000138.1 GCA_014382645.1 Verrucomicrobiota bacterium
AAAAGATTTCAAAGTTTGATTCACCTCGTAATCGATCATTAAAACCCAATTCCCATGGCCAATTCGTCAAAGTCTTCCCATCAAGTTCCAAAGATTACCGAGAGCATCGCGGTAAAGGATTTCTACGAGTCATTTGGCGAGCAACTTCACCTACGACTCATAACCAGTGAGAAAACCTTGAAGAACAGTACTGTTCGCGAACGCAGTGTAAATCGTCCCGCACTCGCGGTCACGGGATACTTCAAGTATTTCGCACACAAGCGGATTCAGCTTTTCGGAGCCGGCGAAATGGGGTTTTTTCGTGAACAGAACTCCACGCAGCGCCAAAAGGTCTTGGAGACTATGGTGTCAAAGAAAATTCCATGCATAGTGGTTTCGCGTAATCTTGCCCCGCCTCCGGAAATGTCTCAGATTCTGGAAAAGGCGGGCGTTCCGCTCTTTCGTACTAATCTCACGTCCAAAGACTTCACTACCGAGGTTACGGTATTGCTGGAAGAACGCTTTGCCCCTCGTTCCAGTTTGCACGGAACCCTTTTGGACATACGCGGGATTGGAACCCTGGTCCGTGGCGATAGCGGTTCAGGGAAAAGTGAGGCCGCCCTTGCGTTGATTGAACGTGGACACAGCTTGGTCGCAGACGATGTAGTGCGGGTTAAGCTACTTAGCGACCACACGCCAGTCGGATTTTGCGACGAACTGAACCGCGGGTACATGGAGTGTCGGGGAATCGGCATCATCAATGTGGAAGAATTGTTCGGCACAAGGTTCATCCGGTTAGAAAAACGAATCGATTTGGTTGTCACTTTCATTGAAGACCACGAAGGCGTGGAGGCAGATAGGACGGGCTTGGAGAGAAGAACTTTCGACATCCTAGACTTTCCCGTCCCGCACATGCAGATACCGCTTCGCCCAGGACGCGACATGGCTCGGCTAGTCGAAGTGGCGGCGATGGTTCAAGCAGGGCGATACCTTGGGCACGACTCCGCCCAAGACTTCAATCGAAAGCTCCTCAATAAGATGAACCCGTCAAAGGCATAAATTAATCTTTTGGCCTTCCTGACCTCTCTCGAACCCATTAATTTAAAGGGTTTCGCTGGTGGAGAGTATTTCGAAAAACCCGCAACGAAAAACGTTCAAAAACTTACGGACGAGGTGGTGTGAACAACTTGTGAGAAACTTATCTCAATTAAAAGTTTTTTTTCTTGGTAAGTTCAGGATGTTCGTACAAAAGTTGTGTCAGTTTAGTAATCCCCTTTCCCCTCTCCACCTTCCGGAAAAATAATCGTAAACATCACAAACCACTAGACACAAGTGGTTTGCGACTCAAACAAACTCCGATCAATCCCTTCGGCTTTTAACCCAAACACTAGCATCAAGATTCCAGACAGGATTCGCGTAATCTCCACCACTGTAGAAACTTGCGAAACCTGTGAATAAATTCTCAAAAAGTTCCTAACTTCCTTCCAATGACCAATACAGACAATGAACCCAATGTACTTTGGGACTCCCTTAAAAACAACCTTTGCGAAGCCATCCCGGCAGATACTTACAAGGTTTGGTTCAACAATGTTCGTCTCGGTAGATTCGAACGGGATTCTCTGGAGATTGTAGCGCCAAACGAATTCTCAGCCATATGGATTAGAGATAATTACATGGATGTCATCCGCCGCGAGGCAAAGCGCGTGGCCGGTCGGACAATAAACGTCAATTTATATGGAGAACCAGAATTGGAAGAAGAGTCCGATTCCATTTCGGAAAACCGTAGCACTTCTCACTCAACCCGTAAAAGCAAGCGTCAAGGTAAGAACCTAGACCAGATAGCCCGTGCTCTCGGACTCAATCCCAAAAACACCTTCAGTAATTTCGTTGTCGGGGCTGGAAGTGAACTTGCCCATGCTGCCTGCATTGCCGTTTCCAACGCTCCGGCGCATGCTTACAACCCTCTATTTATCTACGGCGAAACAGGTTTAGGAAAAACTCACCTCATGCACGCCGTGGCTCATCATGCTCTGGAGCGTGATCCCGAAGCAAAAATATGCTATTTATCATGTGAGAAATTCACCAACGAGTTTATTCGCGGCATTCAAGAAAACACCCTCACAAAGTTTCGGGCAAGATATCGCAGCGTTGATTTTCTGCTGATCGACGATGTCCAGTTTCTGGCGGGCAAGGAACGGATTCAGGAAGAGTTTTTCCACACTTTCAACGAAATCTTTGAATCCCAGAATCAAATCGTACTTACCAGCGATCGCCCATCGGGAGAGATCGACAAACTTGAAAGTCGGTTGCTTTCTAGGTTTCAGTGGGGATTAGTCGCCGACATTCAAGCCCCTGACTTGGAAACCCGAGTGGCGATTTTGTCGAGCAAGGCGGAGGCTATGGGCATCTCGGTTGAACCCGAAATCATGAATTTCCTGGCCAAAAGCATCGCCCGCAATGTTCGTCGAATGGAAGGTGCCCTCACTCGCGTTGCGGGCTATGTCGGACTCACGCGCAAACAAGTAGACCTTCCCACCGTGGAACGATTGCTGCGAGATATTCTGAGGGAAGAAACTCTCAGTCGCATCACGATTGAGAACATCCAGAAAAAAGTTACCGACTACTATCATCTTCGTATGGCAGACATGCTTTCTCGTAGACGCCCTGCCAATATCGCCTTTCCGCGACAAGTGGCCATGTACTTGAGTCGAATTCTGACCGATCATTCGCTGCAGGAAATTGGAAACAACTTTGGTGGTCGCGATCACGGCACTGTCATTCACGCCTGCAAAACTGTCGAGAACATGATGGATCAAGACGAAGGTATAAAACGGGCCGTAGAGCACCTCAACGAGCACCTTTCCCACTCCATGGAGTAGTTATCGCTATCCGACTTCACCTAAAAGGGACTTGCACGTGCAGGTAATCCATTCCCTCGAAAATCGTCCAAAGGCTTGCCACTTTGCCTAAGTTCCTGTTATTAGATATTACAAAACAGTTATGAATACAATGGAACCCGAAGAAGAATACCCTATCCAAGAAAACCTTGACGACTCGACCCCTGAAGCAGGGGAATCCGATGCTGCAGGGGAGAATCCCGAGGCAGTCGACAAACCCGCTGCCGCTTCGAATGAACCCACGGATGAGCAGAAGCGAGATGTCGCCCGTTGGATCAACGAGGGTGTCGGCCTGTCCGACATCCAGAAAAGACTTTCCGAAGAGTTCGGCGTCACCTTGACCTACATGGGCGTTCGCTTTCTTATAGATGACCTAGATCTGACAATTCAGGACGAGGAGGAACCCGAACCTGAAGTCGAAGTACCTGAGGCGGTTCCATTGGATGCAGATTTGCTTGGTTCAGTTTCCGTAACTGTAGACAAGGTCACGCGACCGGGCGTAATGGCCAGCGGCACGGCCACCTTTTCGGACGGTGTTAACTGCCCTTGGTACCTCGACCAGGTTGGGCGACTGGGTTTAACGCCCAAAGATGAAGCTTACAAACCCAGTGACGACGATCTGGCCGAGTTTCAAAAGCAACTGCAAACCGAACTTCAAAAGTCCGGCATGTAGCCCCAAGTTTACTGCGATCAAGCTTCCGGCGGTATTGCCTTAAGGGTGCCGGCTTCCAGTTCGCAGAGCTCTTTGTAGTGCGTTAAGGTTTTCTTATCCGCGACAAGAGGCAAATTCGCTTCCAGCACGATGTTTTCCAGCACTCGCTGGAAACGCATGCACTTCACCTTCTTTCGCTCCAGCTCGAAGCGCTTTTTCTCCAGTCCGGCACTTTCGCTTTTGGCCTTCTTGTACTTTCCCCACTCACCGTCTTTTCTTACCATCTCGAGCAATTCTTTGCTTTCCTTGGAGCGTAAGAGTTTACGAACCGCTGGATGGTAAGGATTCCCCACTTCGGGCCAACGTTTACGAATTTGGCCCGAAAGCTTGGTCTTGATCCGTTTGCGTTCCTCATCGGATTTCTTTTTCTTTACCGCAAAGGCCTTTCGCCCATCCTCCAGCTTCTTTGTCAGATCGCGGACTGACTTCGCTCGATTCTCCGCCTTGAGTCCCAACTGCTTGGAAAGTCCTTCCAGTACCGCTCGGTCAGTGGGGGAGGCCATTTTCAATATCTTGTCAAAATTGGATTCCAGTGTAAGCCAATCTTCTTTCGACTCCTTCTCGTCTTCCTTTTTCGCCTCCGCCTCTTCTTTTGGTTTCTCTCCTTCCTCACTTTTGGCCTCTTCTTCGCAAGCCTTTGTAACCGTGGCATTCGCATCGGACTTCTTCTCCGGTTTTTCCGCTTTCGGCTGAGAACTCTTGGAAAACTTTCGCAGAAAGGCGCCCGAGGTTTTTATCGGCACGTCTATAGTGTCCGAGGTCAAGATGACATGGGCATGAGCCTCGGCATAGCTTGTGCGACCGTCACCGTCGAAGTCCGGATTCTCGACTGGATCTCCGATTCGACTTTCCCCGCAGAGGGCTTCCCAGAAACTGGTGCTGTATTCCTTGTAGTTTTTCTCCTGAATATCCGGTGTGCAACCTGCCGCCACTCGATCCTGAACCGTAGCGAAGAATCCTGCGCGCGCATGGTCCGACATTCCTTTCTTTGGGTCGCCGTCCTTGAATATCACATTGGCGAAACCCCCGCTGTAGCATTGCACCATGACCAGGGTCACGGGCATATCCTTGGGCAACTTGTCCAAGCGCTTCACGAAATCCCTGACCTTTATTTTTTGGCCATTCCATAAATGGGCGGTCGTATTGTCGGGAGTCTTATTGTCGCCTTTGCCGCCGTGCCCGGTGAAGTAAAGCAAGGCTTCCTTGCCCGGATTCGTGGATGTTGCATCGAACCATTTGTCGAACTCTGCCAAGAGTGCAGGACCGTCGGCATTCAGTTCGTTGCTTCGATATTGATGTCCAAGTCCACGCGTCGATCCCACTAACTCGGCCAGTATTCCGTTCATTTCGGGAATACGAAAGGCTGGGTCGGCGTACTGGAGGTCGCGCCCCTTGTCGCGAC
>JACNJI010000417.1 GCA_014382645.1 Verrucomicrobiota bacterium
ATGAGGTGAAAGATGATGGGTTCCGCGATGGCTAGACCGCCCAGGAGGAACAATGGCGTGAGAAAGCTCATCGGTTCGCGTGGCGGCGGATGCTCTTGCCTCGACGCCGACGCTGTCGAAGGAAGTCGGACAACACACGATCGAGCGGTTGATCGGTGGTGACGGATAGAAATTCCGCCCCGAGCTTGTTGCAGATGGAGCGCAAGGAACCACCGTGCTCCTCAAACCTGCCGAGGTACTTGCGGCGGGCGGCAACGGGATCAATAAAGAAATCCGCCTCCGTTTCGGCATCATGAAAGAGAAGGGCCTCGTTGAAATCGAAATCTACCTCCCGGGGGTCCAGCACTTGAAAGACGACGACCTCGTGCCCGGTCGCGGTCAGCTGGCCGAGTTGCCGTTCCAATTCTTCAAGTGGAGTAAGCAGGTCGGAGACGAGCACCATCAAACCTCGCTTGTTGACCAACTCGACGATCCGGCGAAGCGGCTTGAACAGATCGGTCGACTTCCCCCCCGCAGGCTTCTCCAGCGAAAGCATGAGTTGCCGCAAGTGGCCCGGTCGATTGCGGGCAGGCAGGTAATCTCGAATATTCTCGTCGAAACTAAGCAAGCCCACGGCGTCTCCCTGCTGGAAGAGGAAGTAGGCCAAAGTGGCGGCGAGGGTGTGAGCGTAATCGGCCTTCGTCCAGTCGAGCGATCCAAAGGTCATTGAGCGGCTTTGGTCGAGCAACAGATGACAGCGTAGGTTCGTCTCGTCCTCGAACTTCTTGATGTACGTCCGATCGCTACGGGCGAGCAAACGCCAATCGAGGTAGCGCGTATCGTCGCCGGGCACATACTGGCGATACTCTGTGAACTCCGCGGAAAACCCGTGATAGGGACTGCGATGAATCCCCTTAAGGAAGCCCTGCACGACCACTTGAGCACGCAATTCCAAGCTGCGAATCTGCATGAGGGTGCGCGTATCGATAAATTCGGCGCGCCTAGGCGAAGACTGGACCGATGGAGGCATTATTTGATTACGGGAGAGATGCTCTCCAGCAGATACTCGATTACCTTTTCGGTAGTGATGCCTTCGGCTTCCGCCCGGTAATTGACCAAGATACGGTGACGGAGAACAGGTCGGGCGAGGGCTTGGACATCCTCTACGGTAACGTGGGTATTACCTAGCAGAAGGGCTCGCGCCTTGGCCCCAAGCACAAGGAACTGAGCAGCTCTCAGTCCAGCCCCCCAGTTCACCCACTCGTTGATGTACTCGAGCGATCTATCCTGATGGGGTCGACTGGCGGCCGCGAGGCGCACCGCATAGCGGGAAATATCTTCGGCCACCGGCATCTGCCGGACGAGGGCGATGAAACGCAACATGGCCTCGGCGTTGAAAAGCGACTTACCCGGCTTTGTCGGCTCGGCTGTGGTTTGGCGAACCACCTCCACCTCATCATCCTCGTGCAAGTAGTCGATGACCACGTTGAACATGAAGCGATCCAGCTGAGCCTCGGGCAACGGGTAGGTACCCTCCATCTCGATCGGGTTCTGGGTCGCGAGCACGAAGAAAGGTTCGGGTAGAGGATGCCGCTGGCCCGCAGCAGTCACCTGATGCTCCTGCATGGCCTCCAACAGGGCGGCCTGAGTTTTCGGAGGCGTGCGATTAATCTCATCGGCCAAAAGTATATTGGCGAAGACAGGCCCCGGCATAAAGGTGAGCTTGCGCCCTTCCTCGGTCTCGCTCAGCACCTCGGTTCCCGTGATGTCCGCCGGCATCAGGTCGGGCGTGAACTGCACTCGAGAAAATTGTAGGTCGAGGATTTCCGATATGGATTTAACGAGCAAGGTCTTGGCCAATCCGGGTGCTCCCGTGATGAGGCAATGCCCCCCCGCGAAGAGAGCGATTAGAACCTGCTCGATGACCTCGCTCTGACCCACTATGGTCTTGCCCAGTTCGGCTCTGATCTGAAGGTAGCCTTCGACGAGCTGCGTTAAGGTTTCGGCTTCGGTGGTGGTCTTGGTTTTCATCAATGCGTCATCGCGTAGAAGATAATGTTGATACCCATCGGATAGGCTTTCGGTTCGGAAAAATTTCGAAAGTAATACTGGTTCTCCCCCTCACGTTCCCAGCCGTCACCGAGATCGGTATTGTGGCAAATGATGACCATCATCCGATCCTTATCGTCAAAGATGCCCTTGTAATGGACCACGCTGCCGTCGTCGGGTCCTGGACGCCACTCGAAGCTCAAACCGTTCATGGCTTGGCCGATGCTGGGAAGCTGCGGTTTTTCCTTGAGATCGAAAACGGAGTGAAAGACAGGATGCTCGAGGGGCAATTCCTTGGGTTTTCGGTCGGGAAAGACCCGCTTCATCTCACTCGCGAAGTTATCGTACTCATCCCCTCCCCAGAAATCATCCACCAGTAGAAAGCCACCATTGAGGAGGTATTTACGGAGGGCTTTCACCTCCTCTGCGGAAAACCACAAGTCGCCCGGCTCAATGATATAGATGAACGGGTAATCGAACAGTTCCGGATCGGTCAACTCGATCACCTTGCCCTCAGGATGCACCTTAAGGGAAGTCATTTCCTGCAGGCGGTAAGACAGGTTGAGCTCGGCATCGGGATAATCAGTGGCCCACTTCCCTCCCCTTCCATTGTAGCTGCCGTAGCGAATCCGCACGAAGGTGAAAACATCGCGAGGCATCTCGTTGTCGAGTTCCCACTCGGGCACGCCTCGACGATCTATCGACGGCGGCACTGGAGAACGCTGTGCCCAAGGCACGGCGACCGCTATAAGTACTCCCGCCCCCGCGAGCAAGGCAAACAAAGTGTTACTCCTCTTCTTGCTTTTCATTGTTCCAGTCAAGCAGCAGTCGATGCGCCTCGCGAAAGCGGGGGGCTTCCTCCAAGGCCATAAGCAGCTGTCGCTTGGCCTCCGTTTTCTCGTGCCCCCGAAGCAAGCGGGCCAAGTGGAAGTGGGCCTCGGCGGGATCTTCCGGTTCCAATGCCAGCAAGGTGCGCCAAGACTCGATCGCGGGTTCAGCCTGTTCCTTGGCCTCGGCGGCAAGAGCAAGTTGTCGGTGAGGTCGCGGCAGGAGCGGGTTCACAGCAAGGGCGCGCTCGGCGTTTCGCTGCACGGCTTCCCAGTCCCTCACCTCTCCTCCAAGCTCGATGAGGCGAATAAAGGCCTCGTAGGCATCCCCACTTATCCCCGCCAAGGTTTCCAGGGTTTTTCTTTCCTCGCTGAATTCATTCAGCTCGCGATGAGCCTTCGCCAACAAGACATAGGGGTTGCCTCCCCTTTCGTTGTGCTCAGGGAAAAGCTTGATCAGTTCACGACAGGGTGCCTTGAGCTCTTCCCACTTGCGATCCTTGGCAAGACGTTGAGCCTCTCTGCTTAGTGTGTAAAAGTTGGGGAGCTCCTTTGCCGTTCCGTTCCGATCGTCCTTGCGATCATCAGGCACGGGCTTGCTCCAGTCCAGTTTGGGGCCGAGCGCCTCCGCTCGAGTGCGGGCATAGGTAGCGAACGCCACCTCCAGTTCCTCGATCGGTTCGACCGCCTGAGCGATGGCCACGTTGATCTTCACCCCTTGAGCGAGCTTCTCCAAGATAGCTCGAATCGCCTCGTGCCCGAACCGCTCCACGATGTGTTCCACCACGAGCGATGACTGGTAATACGCAAACTGCAAATGCTCGGGCGTGGGTGGAGAGAGAAAGGCTCCGCTGAGCTTGCCGACCGGGGTAAGTCCTCCCATCAGGATCATCTCCCGAAAATCCGGGTTCATGCGCTGCCCCCAAGTGGGACTGGCTTGGCGTTCCTCGTACACGCTGATACCCTCGCTCAGCCAACGGGGCATTTTATTCTTCGTCAGGGTAAGCGTCACGGTGTGGCAGAATTCATGCCAGAGCACGGCTTCCCAATTAGCCGGGAACGGCATTTGCGTGGCAGGACTGTTGGCCGTGATGACGCACCCGAAGCAGACCCCGAGAAAGCCCGGGTTCTCAGGCATCCCAAAGGTACGGACGCCAAAATCCTTTTGCTTGTCGAAAATCTCCACCACGGTTGGCCTTTCCAGTTTGATCCCATATTTCTCAGTCAAAGTCTTGTGGGCACGATTCAGCAAACGCAGAGCCCGGGCACCATAGACGGCAGCCTCGTGTCGAGCCATACGGAGGACGAACTTGTCAGTCTTCAAGGTATCGAATTTGTCGAGCGTGTCCTTGAGATTCACCAGATTGAAGGTGGTCACGTCGTAGCCGTCGGCCTCGTGGGCTTCTTCAGTCAGTTTCCAGCCTTCATCGTCCCGACCGAGGCGCAGCAAATCCTGAGCGAGCTGAATCTTGGAGGGGTGGAAATCACCGTCGAAGGCCAGCGCTAGGCGCTGGTGTTCCGCACCTTCCGCAAAACGGTACCTCTGCGAAAGCTTCCGCCCGATCAAGTAGTCCACCATAGGATTGTCCTTCCAGTGAGCGAGAGCCTTTTCGCGGGCGGCCTTTTCGGCCTCCTTATCCTCGAGCAGATGGGCGATGATGCTACGGTAGGCCCACGCCTCGGGATGCCGGGGATTCACCTCCAAAGCCTTGGACAATTGCTCCTCGGCCTCCGCGTAGGCCTCCACGTCGATCAGGTGATTGGCCAACAGGATGAGGGAGGCAGCGTGATTCGGGTTTATGGATAAAGTCGCCTGCAGGTATTCCAACATCGCCATCCTATCCGACGGGGCGAAAGCCCGGGCAGCCCCGAAATGCAGCTCGGCATTCTCAGGATGTTTTTTGAGAGCCAGTTGAAAGGTTCGCCCCGCCAAGGCAAAATCACTCTTCGACAAGGCCAGTTCACCAATAGCAAGGGGGACACCCACGTAATCGGCGTCCCTTTCCCGAGCTCCCGAGTAGAGGTTGTCCAGCACCAGCTTTGCCTCGCCACCCAGCTTGAGGGCGGTTCGCCCCAAGGCTACCAAGTCGGGTGCGTTGCGATAGGCCCACGCCCTCGACCCCGCCAATTGGTT
>JACNJI010000253.1 GCA_014382645.1 Verrucomicrobiota bacterium
GACGGCGGCTTCTTGCGCCCCTTCACGCGCCAGCTTATTCACGGGGCAATATCCTCATGTTACGGGGATACTAAAAAATGCCGACAACTGGACTCGCAGTTGGGTCGAAAACTTGGCGAATGCTGGCTACCACTGCGCCAATGTCGGCAAGATGCACACTTGGCCCTTTACGACTCCTTGCGGTTTTCACGAGAGAATCGTGGTGGAAAACAAGGATCGTTTTCTTGAGGGAGCCGAGTTCAAGGACGATTGGGAAAAATATATCGAAGAACGTGGTTTCGAGAAACAAAAGCGAATCACCTATCGCGAACGAGAAGACTATCGGGAGAGTCTCGGGGCCTTTCTTTGGGAACTACCCGAGGAAACTCATTCGGATTTTTTCGTTGCCGACCGCACCCTCCAATGGCTGGACGAATACGAAAGTGAAAAGCCTTTCTTTCTCGAGGTCGGCTTCCCGGGGCCGCATCCCCCATACGACCCTGTTCCCCGTTTTCTTGAGCTCTATGAGGATACGGAAATTCCTCTGGATCCGGTCAAGCAAGACGATCTTGACGGGCAACCACCTCCTTTCAAAGCCATGCGCCTTCACAACGCGGAGATTGATCACGACTCCGTTGTCCACATGCTGAATCCCACCGAGGAGCAACGGCGACGCCAACGAGCCCACTATCTGGCCAACGTAACCATGATTGACGAAAAAGTGGGCGAAATAATGAAGGCGTTGGAAGACAAAGGTGAACTGGATAACACGGTAATCGTTTTCGCTAGTGATCATGGCGACAACCTTACGGATCACGGACACAGCCAGAAGTGGACGATGTACGAGCAGATCACTCGAGTTCCCTTAATCGTTCATGCCCCCGAACGTTTCAAAGGCGGTCGCAAGGTGGAAGACCTCGTACAACTGATGGACCTCGGGCCGGCGATTCTCGAGCTAGCCGGCGCAACGTTACCGGAAACGATTGAAGCCCGTAGCATTCTACCGGCTCTCGAAAGCGATCCTAACTGGACGGGTCGTGATTATCTATACGCCGAGCAAGCCAAGGACCTTATATTCACCGACTCCGAATTCATGACCATGATTCGGAGCACGGAGTGGAAGCTCGTTCACTTTCTGGACGAACCGTTCGGGCAGCTTTTCGACCTAGCCAATGATCCCGGCGAGTACGTCAACCTATGGGATGACCTCAATCATTCGAATACCAAGGAAATGTTGTTGAGCAACCTGCGGGAATGGCGAATTCGAAGCCATTACGAAACCTCCAAATGGGCGGACGATTGGCGATGATCGATCGTTGACGCATTCACTAACTCGGAACGAAAGGCAAATGATGAACGATACTGAAGCAGCTGGAAAATCCGAAGTTCGCGATGCTCCGACTACGTCGATCGGCATCCTGCGCAACGTCGGACCGGGTTTGATTCTCGCCGGTTCCATCGTGGGCTCGGGAGAACTGATTGCCACCACGAGAACAGGAGCCGAGGCTCATTTCGACTTTCTTTGGCTGATCATAATCGGCTGCATCATCAAAGTGTTCGCCCAGATCGAGCTCGGCCGTTACGCAATAACCAATGGGAAAACCACCTTGGCGGCCCTTAACGAGGTTCCCGGCCCTCGATTGAAGTTTACCATCGGTGGCCGTCAAGTGAATGCCAACTGGATATTGCTCTATTGGTTTATCATGATGGCTGCGATTCTTGGCCAGCAGGGCGGAATCGTGGGAGGAGTGGGACAAGCCATGGCGATCAGCGTTCCCTTGACAGAGGAAGGCCAGGCTTACAACGAACACGTCGCCAATAAGATCCAACTCGACGTAAGAAAAGCGGAACTAAGAAACCTTTCGGCTTCTGCGGCATCGGAGGAACGCGAGAAACTCCAATCCGAGATTGCCGTTGCCGCAAACGAACTGAAGTTAGCAGGTGAAATCCCCAAGGCCACGGACGACGTTTATTGGTCCCTAATCCTTACGTTGGCAGCGATTTTCCTTCTCGTTTGGGGCAAGTTTAGTTTCATAGAAAGGTTCTCCGTGTTTCTGGTGGCGAGCTTCACCTTGATCACGATCGCAAACCTATTCGCCCTTCAGAGCTATGACAAGTGGGCGGTGACTGCAGAGGAATTACGGCGTGGCCTATCCTTCGGGTTTCCCGAAGTCGGCAAAGATGGAGTCAATCCCTTGGTTACCGCCCTCGCCACCTTCGGCATTATCGGAGTTGGAGCCGCCGAACTGCTCGCCTATCCCTACTGGTGCTTGGAGAAAGGCTATGGGAAATACGTCGGTAAACGAGATGACTCAGATGCTTGGGTAAAGCGTGCAAATGGTTGGATGAAAGTCATGCACTGGGACTCTTGGGGCGCCATGATCGTCTACACCTTTTGCACGATCGCTTTTTATTTGCTGGGGGCCGCCGTACTCGGACGCTCCAATCTCATACCCGAGGGTTCGGAAATGATCCAGACCCTCTCCGCGATGTACCAACCCGTTTTCGGTGATATCGCCCAGAACTTGTTTCTGTTTGGGGCCTTCGCCGTGCTCTTCTCCACCTTTTACGTCGCGATCGCCGCCCAAGGTCGTCTGGCGGTGGACGTGACAAAAGTATCTGGTATTCTGGATCTGGACGAATCCGCTCGGCAGCGCGGACTAAAATGGATGGGAATCGTCCTGCCCATCTTGAGTGTGCTTTGCTATGTTTTTTTTCCAAAGCCGGTTGTTCTAGTCCTCATTTCCGGAACGATGCAGGCCATCATGCTTCCGATGATCGGATTTGCAGTCCTCTATTTCCGCTACAAGCGTTGTGACAAACATCTCGAACCAAGTAAAACTTGGGATTTCTTCCTTTGGCTTTCCTTCGCCGGCTTCTTACTGGTCGGAGCTTATCAAACCTACGACAAATTGTTCAAATGAAACTTACTCGCCGTTCCGCCCTAAAGACTGCCGCCGCGACTGTGGCGGGAATTAGCATCGCTCCCGCCACTTCCAGTGCCCAAATGGCCAAGAAGAAGGCTAATCCCAATTATCGAATAAAGAAAGGCAGGATCAAGCAGTCCATCATGGGCTGGACCTTCAATCCGATGCCGACGCCCGAACTGGCCAAGCTTTCCAAGAACGTCGGGTTAGTGGCGATGGAGGGTATATCCCGGGAACATTATCCGCTTGTTCGGAAACTCGGAATGGACGTTTCCTTGGTCGGCAGTCACGGATTCAAGAAGGGCCCCGTAGATCCGAGGAATCACGACGAGTGCATAAAAAAGCTCACCGAGGCCATCGAGTTGTGCGCCGAAGCAGGTTACAAGCGGGTCATTACCTTTACGGGGATGAAGGAAAAGGGCATTGACGCCGCGGAGGCTGAAAAGAACTGCATCGACTGCTGGAAAAAGGTAATCCCTTTGGCGGAGAAGAAAAAGATCACGCTCTGTCTAGAACATCTAAACTCACGAGACGACACGCACCCGATGAAGGGTCATCCCGGCTATTTCGGCGACGACGTTGACCATTGTGTAAAGATGATTGAAAAAATCGGCTCGCCTAGTTTCAAGTTACTCTTCGACGTCTACCACGTACAGATTATGAATGGGGACGTCATTCGGCGCATTCGCCAATCCCAGGACGTCATCGGCCATTACCACACTGCAGGGAATCCCGGTAGAGCCGAACTAGACGACACCCAAGAGATCAACTATCCTGCGGTGATGCGCGCAATCGTTGAAACGGGTTACGACGGCTACGTCGCCCAGGAGTTCATCCCCACTTGGAAAGACAAGTCGCTCGCCTTGCGTCACGCGGCTGAAGTTTGCGACGTCTAAAGGCGTTGCTTCGATTAGCTTTACGAGTTATTTCTGTTTCTCGTGAAGAAGAATAAGTTGCGTGTCGCTCCACGCTCGGGCGATCCCCTAGCCTTCTCCGCTGGCTTGACGGCGGCCTTGGTTACTTGCCTAGTGGCCCCGGAGTTGCTGGCCCGGTTGCTGCCGAACAAGGCTCGTTGGGTGTCTGCTGATCGCGAAGTGGCCAGAGAGGTGGAAGTGACCTGGGAACCCGTATCCCTTCCGCGGGCCCTCAAGCCTCGTTTCGTGGAAGCCAACCCCGATGCCCCCGAAAACCCACCCGACGAAACAGACAATTTCTCTTTTCGCGATCAACAAGCCGCCCAAGCCGAGGAGGTTGCCTCTGAAAGTGTTTCCGAAACGCCAAAGATCGAAGGAGATAAACCGGACTCACAGAAAATCGTGCCTGATGGTGTTCCCGTCGCACCTGCCGAACCTCTCCCCTCGGTTGCAGTCGATCCCGAAACAGCCAAGGACTTCGAAAGAGGGTCTCCCGTCGGCAAGGATGAGAATTCCGCCAATCCGCCTGAAGCTCCATTGGATTTGGCAAAAGTGGATGACAACGAAGGAACGACCGTCAAGAAAGTGGAAGCCAAAGAGAATGACACCGAAAGTCGCCGACAACTTGTACTGACGGACATTCCGGATAAGACATCGATCGCCGTAGTCGAGCCCACTGCCCGACCTAATATTAAACCTACTCCGCGTCCCAGACCACGAATCTCGGCAGACCTGATTCGAGGACCGATTATGAGTACGGTTGCCAATGCTCCCCGCATCGGCAAGGTGGCAATCGAGTGCCGCCTTCATCCTTATGGCGCCTATGTGCAGGAAATGCTTCAGGCGATCGAGGACCAATGGTCCCAGTTAGCCCATGGTTCTCGCCAATTCCTTAGGCGAGACAGGCTTCCTCCAAAGGTCACTTTACGATTCACTCTCGATGCAGGCGGTCGGGTTCACAAACTACACCGGCTCTCCGGGAGCAGGGACTCCGTATCCGGGGAGATCTGTCGACAAGCCATTGTGTCGAGAGAAACATTTGGCAAATGGAGCGCCAAAATTATAGAGGGACTTTGGTCCTCGGAGGAGGGGACCCTTTATTTTTTCTACAGATTATGGAACCTTTTCCCGGATTTGAGGGACTACGCCTC
>JACNJI010000472.1 GCA_014382645.1 Verrucomicrobiota bacterium
TCCCTTTTCAACTCTATATTGTACCACTCCAGCACCCAATTTGAGGAAATGAAAAAAAGTTAAGGAAATGAGTTATTGCCGGCGAACGGCTGTCCTGGTGGACTCGGGATCTGTGCCAGCCGCTTCGGAGGTTGAGGTGACTCCTAGGGTGTGATAGGTGCCCGGCTTTTCTAGAACGAGCGTGGTCTTTAGCCCTTTTCCATCGGCGGTCGGAGAAAGTTGAAGTTTCGAAAGGCCTCCTCCCGTAAGGTCCAACTCCATCGTGCCTTCAGTGACGACTTGGTTTGTATTAAGGACAAGGTCGACCTCGGTACCTTCCCAACCAGACAAATCTCCGCGGTCATCGGTTGCGGTAATTGGTTCGAGCTTGGTGTATTCGGGATAGCGGTAGGTCTTGGTGAAGGAGGTGACGTAGGGTCGAGAGGCAACGTCCATGTCGAACCATTTTGTGCGAGGCGAACCGTCCACCCAAACTCGGTATTCGAACTTTTCACGGTCCACATTGTAGTCGAGCGAGAACTGGTTTGCTTGGCGAGGAGCCATGGCAACGGGATTTAATTTGGCGTTCTTTATCTTTGTTTCCAGTTCAACGCGGCCAAAGGTCTGATCTTTTTCTTTCCCTTTTACCTCAACCAAGAATCGAAGAGGTTCACTTTTTGGGGTAATGGTTTTATCGTTGCTTGGAGCCAAGATCGCTACTTCGATATCAGTCAAGGGGGCTATGTTGGCTCCCGGCAAAAGAGCTCGGCCCATGAGTTGCTGGAATTGGCCTCCGAAATCGGGAATATTGAGCAAGACCAAGGTAAATACGATCAACGCGGCGGTAGCTTGAAGCCAACGTCGAAGCCGGGTCAGTGGAAGAGCGTTGGACATGTCGAGGTCCTTGACTCTCGAGGAAACGTCTTTTTGGACCAAGTTGCGAAAGATTTCGGAGTCGAGTTCGGCCCCGTCATCTCTTCCCAGTTCCACGGCGGACAACAAGTCCTCCCTAAGGTCAGGAGCGGTTTGCTCGATCAATCGGGCGAGATGTCTTCTGCTTGGAAGATGTATTAGCAAACGAGCGCAGGTGCGCCATACGGCAAAGACGACCACCCCATAGCCTAGGTAGGAAAGAGCGGTTCTCACCTCGTCGGGCATTCCACCTTTAACGTAGACGCTGACGAGATAATCGGCCACCGCGATTGTGGAGAAAACAGCGAGCAGACTAACGACTGCCGAACAGAATCCACGAAGGAAGATTAGGTTTCGACGCCTGCGTCGAAAGTCTTCCAGTTTTTGTAGGATGATTGGATCTACTTGTACGCTCATGTCTATTCTCCGTTTTGCTTTATAGCATGCCTGCCCGTTTTCTCAGGAAGAGTTCCAGGCCCAATAACAAAATGATAGGTACGAACCACCAGTAGCTTTGCCAAAGAGCGATTTCCTTTTTCACGAGTCTGCCCGAGCTTATGGGCTTAAGCAAATCATTTAATCGTCCTATTTGCTCTTCACGCAAGTAGCTTCCGCCGGAAAGTTTGGCCACATCTCGAAGAAGGTCCTCCTTGCAAATAAGCGTTGCGAGCTCTGGGCTTTCAGGCTCTCGGACGAGAAACTCGACCTTGCTTCGCAGTTCATCTTCTTCGAAAAGGCCGTCTACGCGTACTGTCACTTGGTGTTCTCCTGGACTGAGTGCCGGCGTTTCGCCCTGGAAGAGACCGCCCGAGTCGGGGTCGGTTTTCATCGGTACGGTGGCCACGATCTTACCTTCTCTCCATATTAGCGCCTCGACCTCTGCTTTTGGGTCATCGAGAGGCTTCCCTTCGCGGTCGCGAACTCGAATCCGAAGAGCAGCTGATTCGCCGGGGCGATAAGTGGATGCACCGGGATCAATGGCGACGAACTCGTCGCTTACCGCAAATGGCTTTTCCATAATCCAAGAGGCTATTTGGTGCCAGTAGCGCTGGTGGTATTTGTCGGCTACCTCGAAGCGCCAGCGCCAAGTGCTGTCGAAACCAGCATAGAGAGTCTTGCCGGCTCCCACTGTCCGAGACACGAGAAGTGGAACGGCTTCTTCGCCTTTTTCATCCAGAGTAGCCTCGAGATACACGTCTGTTCCGGGCAGGGCTTCCGTGGGGGCAACCCAACCGGGTTTAGGGACGTAGCCCCAGAGTTCGGCACTGCGTTCGGCTGAAGGGTGGAGGAAAAGGGCGGGCGTAGCCAGACCTCGCTCTGTCAGGCGAAGAGACTGTGGAGCCAGTCGCTTGGGGCCGTCTTCATTCCATTTTACTGGAAGAAGGGAGGCGATCGGGTTGTCTTCGTCATCGGCGTATTCACGAAACTTTTGCCTCGGACCGTCCAAAAGTATTATGCCGCCTCCCCTGCTGGCCACAAAATCGCGAATCCATTCCAGTTCCTCTTCTTCGAAAAGGCCTTGGGCTATTTCGCCTAATACCAGTAGGTCGTAAGAGAAAAGAGTTTTCTTGTCGGAAGGGAAGACATCTCCTTCCTCGCCGCGGGGTAGGGCGCCATCGTCGGACCCGGGACCCGCGAAGGCAACTGTCACTGTCCACCGCTCGTCACGTTCAAATAGATTGTGTAGGTAACGGGTTTCCCACCTCGGTCGACCGTCGATGATGAGCATGTTGTTCTTCTTCGTGATGGCGTCGAAGGCGAACGATAGCACATTATTGTCGCCACGAGCTTCTCCCTCAACTGGCTCTACGCGTACTTTCATGCGAAAGGGGACTGCGTTAACCTCGACACTGTTGTCCAAGCCAAGGTTGGATATTTTTTCCTCCACCAGTTCTTCGACAGAGAAATCAAAAGCGACTCGTCGACGCGTTGCGCTCATGCCGGAAAAGCTTTCTTCCCATATGGTCTGGTTCAGGTCGTCCTCGATCACGATCTTGAAGGGCGTACCCGGGGTCAGGTTGTCCTTGAGCGTGACTGAGCCCCGGAAGCGATCATCTTTGAGTACTTTGGCAGGAGTTTCTACCTCGATGACGGCTAGATCGGGAGGGGGGGTTACGCTGCCAAAACCGATGGTGTGTATGGGAATGTCGCGTCCAGCCATTAGCTTCGCGGTCTCGAAAGGGGATGCACCGATATTGTGTAAACCGTCTGATAGGATAACGGCGGCCGTTCTGGATTGTTTGGCATCCTTGTTTTCTCCGTTGTCCTCGTCCACCTTGATAGCAGTTTGCAAACCTGTCGCGAGGTCGGTGCGTCGGGTCTCAGGAGATTGGCCGAAATCGGGTGGAGGATCCGCATCGCCGGTGTTGTCCCATAGGCGTTCAGTTTCTAGTCCGGCAAGTGAACGTACTTCTATGATGTGAGTGTCGGCCAATTCCTTGAGGATGCTGTTTCGGCGCTGAGTGAGCAGTCGAGTGGCGCGTTGCCATCTGTCGTTCGAGTTAAATGATTCGATGGCTTTCTTAATGTTTTCATCATCTCCTGCCGCACGATTTTCTGCATATACCTCAAACGTGTCTCGAAACCGGAGTTCATAGGAGAGAGCGGTTTCGGTAAGGTTCGATAGTGTTGTGCGCATGTTGGTTTCTGCAGTATCATCCTTTCCTTTCTTTAATGATTGAGCTGCTTTTACTACATCGGCGCGCATGCTTTCACGCAGTTCGGGAAAGGTCGGTGGGCTATCGTAGCTAGGCGCACGAAAATGTTTCCCCTGTATGGGGCGTTCGATGCGGCCGCTAGGCAAGGTCCATCCAACTGTGCAGAAATCACCGCCTGCTGCCTCCTTGTGTAAAATTTCAAAATAGTATCGCTTGGAGTGATCGAGTGCTATCGGTCCGGTCGTTCCTTGAGTTCTTAAGATTTCCCGAGCGTTATCCGGATTTTCTCCGGCGTTGTTCAGACGAACCACGCACTCGTCGTCGGCGTTGACCGAAAAGCGATAATCGCCGGATTCGGGAGGAACAATTATTCCCCGGATCCGTCTACCGAAGTTGTCGCCCACGTCCGATGGACTTTCGGCGGCAGTTATGTAACTGGCTGAATCCGGTTTTCCTTCCTTGAATTTAGGGTGATTAGTGAGGCTCGTGACCGTACCGTCGGGGATGCCATTCCAGACTTCATGGTAAAGAACTCCCTTACGTTCAGGAGCGGTCGAAACTTCGTATTCTTTTCCCGAAAGCAGTTCGGATGCTTTCTTGGTTTTATTCGCGAAGATTTCTCTAAGTTTAATTAGGTCCGCGGTGGGGTCTGACAGCCCTT
Organism: Verrucomicrobiota bacterium; assembly: GCA_014382645.1. Taxonomy (GTDB): domain Bacteria; phylum Verrucomicrobiota; class Verrucomicrobiia; order Opitutales; family Seribacteraceae. Next base: position 4,210 of record JACNJI010000472.1, read on the forward strand.
CATTCAATCCTATCCGTGCTTCTGCGAGAAGATCCGCGGCATCGAGAAGCGCCGGGTCGAGAAGATTTTGGTCCTTTGGAAGCCAGCCGTGTCTTTCTGCCAAGAGAAGTTTTCGACCGGGAGACATGTGCTCGTCCGTGATGGACATGCTCTTCGACGCATCCAGAAAAACCAATACTCGTCCTCGCTGCCCTTTCTCACTGACGTTGCTTATCGTCGGGCCGGTGAGGATCATGACGATTAGACCTGCAGCGACAGCGCGAAGAAGCGGAAGCACTTTATCCAAGGGGGCAATCGTTCCTTTTCGAGTCTCGAGCCGATAAAGCCACCACGCCAGAGCAGCGGTGCCCAAGGCGAGTAAGATACCCAGCCAAGGTTCAATATCTCCCGCGAGGTGAAAGCTGCTGCCGGTGCGATCGTCGTTCATGTTCGCACCCTCCCGAAGATTCGTTGCAGAATCAATTCAAGCAGGACTAGGGCAAGGACTGCCCCGAGGAGTATCTTCCATGTTTCGCGACCAAAGGTTCGGGCCCCATCCAGTTCCAGATACTGGGCTAGAGCGTCTTTTTCGGAGGCGTCGATAAAATCGATGGATTCGGCGAGAGCATTTGCGCTTTCCCGAATCTCTTCTTCCGACATGCGATCCAGTTGAGACTCTCGTGGCGATGCGTTTGTTACGAACTTGACCGGGCTTCCTTCTTCTCCGCTCATCTGGTAGGTGCCGGGTTTTCGGGTGTTGGAAAACTCGGCTACTGC
>JACNJI010000341.1 GCA_014382645.1 Verrucomicrobiota bacterium
CCGGCTTACCCCCCTCGGACTTGGTGCATACACCCTGGCATCCGTAAAGCCATCCATCCGGTCCCCAAATAAAACTGTTGAGGGTCTCGTGCCGGTCATGGATTCCCCAACCGTCAAGCAGGACCTCGTGTGGTCCGTCCGGCTTGTCGTCCCCGTTCGCATCGGGGATAAATATCAACTCCGGCGGCATGCCGACGTAAACCCCGCCCATACCTACCGCGATTCCCGAACTGAAGGTGAGTTGGTCGGTGAAGAGCTTCTTCTTGTCGAAGACACCGTCCCCATCGACGTCCTCGAAAATTTGGATTCTATTCCGTTTATCTTTGGAATGAGCCCCTCGAGTCTGGTAATTGTAGTTCTCCAAAGTCCACAGCCTACCTTTTTCATCGAAGCAAAAGGCAATCGCCTCCCCGATGTCGGGCTCAGCCACGAATGCCTTGACCTCGAAACCGTCCGGGATGGTCATCTTGGCGATGGCCTCTTGCGGTTTGAGAAAAGGAGCGTTGCTTGTGGGAGTGGCCGCATTCAGAATCGAGACCGCGAGGAAAAGCAGGGGAAATTGGATTTTCATAATTAGGGGAGCGGTACTTGTTTTTCGGTTCTTAAGTATTTGATCAGATCAAGAACCTCGTGGTCCTTGAGGGCAAGAAGAAGGCCTTCCGGCATCATAGAAATTTTTGAGGTCACACGAGTTTTTACATCGGTTTTGGCAATCACGCTTTGCTGACCAACCATGTTCAGGACGACCTTGTTTGCGTCTTCCCCGATGACGTTGCCAACCGAGACCTGCCCGTCCTTGCTCGTGATGATGACCATTCGATAACCCTCGGGAACATCATAACTGGGAGCCAGCACGTTAAGCAGGAAATAGTCGAGATCCGACCGGTTCGAGCCGGTCAACTCCGGCCCGATCTTGCCACCCTCCCCGTACATGACGTGACAGGCCCCGCAGGTTCTTTTGTAAATCGCACGACCATTGGACGCATCAGCCTTGGAAACATCCGAGGAGAGAACCATGGACTTGTACTTGGCGATCAGCTTGTCCTTATCGGCCGAGACTTGCTCAACTTTTCCATAGACCTTTTCGAAGGACTTCCCGAGCATGGAATACAAGTTCCGAGCAACGTAGGCGGGAATCTCCTCCTTGGCGACCTTGCCCTCTCCCATGACTTTGGCAAGGGCTCGGGCATATGACTTGCGCGAGGCCAAAGTCTCAATCACCGTTCGCTTGGCAGATGTATCGAACTCTCCATATCGGCCAAGCAGTATTCCCGGAGCGTCAGGGTAATCATAGGTAGCGTACGCTCGAATAACATCGAGTCGGAAAGGTGAATCGAGCAAACCTTCCAGAACCGCCGGAACGTCGACGTGTTTTTGAGCCAAGAGAGACTTCAAGGCATCTCGCCGGCTATCCAGTTCCGCCTTTTCGTTTCTCAGAACTTTCATGGCGTTCCTACTGGCTCCTTCATCTCCGAAAATCTGGCTCAACTGATTGACCAGCTTGAGAACGTCTTGGTTGTTTTTCTTTTGAAACTTGGCCTTGAGAATTGCCCAGTCTTTTGGCGGCTTTACGTTTCTGCGCCCCGATAGACCACTAGCCATACCTTGAAGAAAATTAATTTGTACAGTTTCATTATCGATGGAAAGAACTGCTGAAACCAAGCTGTTCAGTCGATCGCTTTCTTCATCGGCCCATGCAGGGGTCGAAATTACGAACGGAAGTAAGAAGGATAAAAAAAGCAGGCGAAACATTGAAAAAAAGTCTATCATAATTCCACGATAAATGCTTGGATAAAAAAGCCTATTTTTATGCGATTCCTGCCATCTGCCTTAAATCGCTCCGTCTGGTATTAACATAAAGGTTTCTTTCTTTGAGGGACTTGGGGCTCGAACGTATGCCGACCTCATTGACCTAGATAACAGAATGCCGGCACGCCTTGAACGCCAAGACCATCGATGACGAATACCCGACCGGCATCGGGTTCTTTCAAAGTCTTGTGGAGACCGGTGGTAACGAAAAGTCGATCGAGGTTAGGTCCGCCAAAGGAGCAGGCAGTGGTTTCGACGCAGGGCAAGTCCACCTTGTGGAGTTGATCTCCCGATCGCGGATCGAAACAAACAACGCAACCTCCATGACAGAAGGCGATCCACAAATTCCCATTGGCATCAATGGTCATGCCGTCGGGCGAACTGCCATAGCCTTTGGCCTCGGTATCCAGGGCTACCTTAGAAGAGCCGATTTCACCTGATGCATCATCATATTCGTAGGCACGGACTTTTCGAGTAGGGGTATCAATGTAATACATTTTCGTGGCGTCCAAGCTCCAGCAGATACCATTTGAATTGGTTACCTGCTCCACTTTCCGGTGAAGAGTGCCTTGGGCATCCAGCATGTATAGAGTGGCATCCCCTGTATTCTTAGCCAGACTTATGGTTCCCGCCCAGAACCGACCGGACGGGTCGCATTTGCCGTCGTTGAAACGATTGGTAGCTCGTTTACCGGCCTCGGGATCCGCAAGATTCATCTTATCTCCGGTGATCGGGTCGAAGGTATTGATTCCGGTGTCGCCCGCATAAAGGTAACCACCGGAAGCAAACGGCACCACGGTGCCAATACGCTCTCCGACGTCCCATACGCTTTCTTCACACGTCTCCGGGTTTAGCCGAACTAGTTTATGGTCTTCGATGTCGACGTAGAGAAGATGTTCTTGCCAAAAAACTGGACCTTCCCCCCATTTCGAGACGCGTGTTCCAACAGTTTTAATCGTGGTGTCCGACATAGTATGTTTCCAATAATAAATCCAAGAGATATAGAGCCGGAGGACGGATCAGTGAATGCCATCCATGCTCGAATGAGGAAACATGTCACTCAACGAGGAAAGGGCAATTGCCAAGACTTGAAGAAGAATTCCATGGCGACGTCGTGAAGCTCTAGACCTGCGGGCAGTTCGGGCAAACCGGATTGCTTCGAACCATAAAGGGCACTGTCCACACTAAGCTCCACGCACCTCTTGTGCACGAGGGCTGCGTTATCCGGGTGGTGCACCTTATCGTTGGGTCCGGAATGATTATACAAAATGATCGGCGGTCCATCCTTCCTCAGCTTGGGATAAGTCATCAGTGGAGTGCCCATTGGTTGCTGGATAGGGAAAACGGAACGAATGCCAAGATCGTGTCCGTGTCCGACATGGCAACTAATCAAGGCTCCCGCCGAGCCTCCTGAAACAGAAATCCTCGTTTTGTCTAGGTTGTACTTCTTGGCGTTGGCTTGAAGAAATCGGACAGCCTCTGCGGCATGGTCCATGATCTTGAAGTAATCCTTGTTGGTGTGAACGAGAACCGGGTAGTTCACGCTAGCGAAAGCCACACCCTTGGAATGGTATTTCCTTAGCATTTGGCTGCGACTGAAACTTGCTTTATCCCCCTTTTTAACCCCACCGCCATGAAAGTAAACCACCAGCGGCGCAGGTTTTTGGGAATCGACCAGCCAGAGGTCAAGGACGCTGCGATCATATTCCTTGCTGTAACGAAGATCTCTGTGAGTAGGCTCTGCTTTCAAGGCAGCCGAAAATGAGAGAAAAGCTACTAGGGAAAAGATAACAACATTGAGAGTTTTCATTCTTTTATCCAATTTCTTAAGCACTGACTTGCTGGAGCCAGTTGCGAGCAATCAGTTCGTGACCTTGCGGCAAGGGGTGAACGCCATCCCAAATCCATTGCTCGGGAGTAACTGACTTTGCGGCGGCATCAAAAATCTCCTGTGTCCTGAGATGGACGGCTTTGTAATCGTTGACCAACTCAGCGACGATACCGCAAAGTTTGTCCACTTCTCCTCTCATCTGCTTCCAAGCATCTTCATTCTTAAGGCGCCCGGAACGCAGAACAAATGGGTCAAGGAGAACGAGTCTCAACTTCGGATTCGCCTTTCGGCTTGCATCCAGAATGAAGCGATAGTCATTCTCCCACTTTTTCAAGTCGACACCCTTGTTCCCACTGCCACCGACGTCGTTCACGCCAATAAGAATGCTGAGGAGGTCCGGTTTCATATCGATGGCGTCCTTTTGCCACCGAGCCTTGAGATTCCCTACCGTGTGCCCGCTCATACCACGGTTGAAAAACTCGAGACCTGCCTCCGCCATGTCCACTCCCAGTCTTGAAGCAATCAAGTAAACGTAACTGTGACCTAGGTAGTGGTTGCGATCATTCTGGTTCCTTCCCCACTTCATGTCCGTGATGGAATCACCTTGAAAAAGCAAACGGCTACCGTGAGCAATTTCAGGAAGACGATAATCATATCCCCCTACTCCCGAAGGGTTCGGAGTGGCTCCTTCAAGCTTCGCACCGGCGGTCACTGCAACTGCTCCACTGCAAACCGCTCCACTCTTAAGAAAATTTCGTCGATCTATCATTAGCTTTATTAGTCGAAATTAAATTTGCCGAAACAGGCGAAATCAAAATTTCGCGAGAAACAGGGAGAAGCTTACCTTTCCCACTTAACCGTGGTGAAAGTGAGCCCGGGCAGACCGTCCTTGTTGTAGAAGTTCGCGTAACTAGGGTTGTTGCTGAAGGCGTATTGAACATTCACGGGCTTGGACACCTCGGGATGACTCAATACGACCGATTCGCCGTCGATAGTCGCCTCGGCCCATTGCCACTTGCCGTCCGCTCCCGCAATTTCGAATCCCAGCAAGGACTTGGCGTGGCGAAAGGCGAGTCCCTTGCCGACGTGATCGAAGGACACCCGAATCTTGCTTCCCTCCACCTTGTGCGACTTGTAGACAGGCCCCGAAATGGCTATTTTGCGCCCATACACTGAGCCTAGGGCTACTCGACAGGCCCTCTTGCCATAGCCAGACTTGTTGGATGGATGCACCCCGGTTCCCAAGTCGAGGGCTGTGACCAAGGGCGCATTCTTTAGCGTGCCCATCCGAACGTGATCCAAGTGGTAGGCCAAGGAG
>JACNJI010000473.1 GCA_014382645.1 Verrucomicrobiota bacterium
GCTGATAAGCGAAAATAACGCCAATGCCGGTCGACCAATGCCGGACATTCCCATTTTCTTCAGCAAGACGAATCCCCCCGATGATTAATGGAGTGTAGTCCAATTGGTGGAAAGTATGTCGGGAAGTTGCTCAAAACTTCAGCTTTATGTTTATCCTCAAGCAGTATGCAATTTACTGAAGTCGAAGGTGGGCGCGTGTGAGATATAAAGTGAAGGCACCCAAAAGTGCCTCTTTCTATACGTTCATCAGGAGTTCTTGTAAGTTGGAATTCTTTCAAAATATTAACGGCTAATTCACTTTATTATTAGCCAAAGTTTGTCAAATAATGCATGGGAAGGCAACTTTTTTCAGTGAATATCTCAATGCGTTGACTATCAACGCTTTGCTTGCCTGTTGCGGGTGGTGGTTTTTTGATTTTGCGACAAGGTTCACTATTCTGCCGGAAACAAAGTCTGGAATTTCCAGTGAAAATATGCCCCGATCGTCCTTTTCAGTATCTCCGCTTAGGTGCTTAAACGCGGGAATAGGTCAAGTTTCCGTGGGGATTTGCAATCAAGTTGTAAGTTGTATTTCAACGGTCGTCTTCTCTGTTTTGAGTCGAAGGGCGCAAACCCATGCTACCGATCAATGCAGATATGCACCGCAGGACTTCCGAACCATTTAACCTAGGCGCTATGACATGGGTTCGAGAGGGAATGGTTGAGGGGTTGGATATGCTCCTGCATGACTCGAAACGCGAGTTCCGCGATTTCTGAGCAGGGGTTGGTGAATGGTTGATAGGAACACGGGAAGGACAGTGGTAGAGCGCCATTCGTCGAACCTCATTAATCGTACTTTGGCATTGATTCAAAATTGGCTATTTTTTCGATCTCAACGCGAATTGTTTTTATGACTTTAATGTTGAGGCACAACTGGAGTTATGTGATCGTTATCTTTTTGCTAGAAAGCTATTTACAACACTCTTAAAGGTTTTCTGGTAACTAGGTTAAATCCTTGTAGTTGCCATAAGGATGAAATTTTGCGAAATCTCAAACTGGTGTTTAAATAAAAACTTATTCAGCCCATGCTGCCTTACTCGTGTGCAGGGTGAAATTCAAATTATCCTTTTTAAATTCGATTGCTCATACCCCTTTAGCCAATCCTATATGCATCTTTCATCACAATTAGCTGAATTCCATGTGGGTATTGTCGGCTTTCCGGATCAATAAGTAGTGCCGATGGTTTGCCTATGAAAGCACCTCGTGAGGTTTTGATTTGGCTACGATGCGTTTGCGTCAGTGTGGTCGTGATTTTGGTAGTCGGGGGAATCACTCGTTTGACGGGTTCCGGTTTGTCGATGGTTGATTGGCGTCCGGTTATGGGGGTTTTGCCTCCTGTTTCCGAGACCGAGTGGGAGGAGGTTTTCGATCAGTACAAAGCTTTTCCCGAGTACCAAAAGGTCAACAGGGAAATGAATGTTGAAGACTTCAAGTCCATCTTTTTTTGGGAGTACTTGCATCGAGTTCTCGGTCGTTTCGTTGGATTGCTTTGCCTGCTGCCTTATCTGTGGTTTGTCTTCCGGAAAAGATTGAGTAAGCCGTTGGTATACAATGGATTGTCTCTAGTCTTGTTGGTCGGTGCGCAGGGACTGATGGGGTGGTACATGGTGAAGAGCGGACTGGTACTAAATCCCGAGGTGAGCCACTTTCGATTGGCGGCTCATTTGGGACTGGCTTTTGCCGTGTTCGGTCTTGCTTGGTGGATGATGCTGGGCCTAATCGGGCAGGAACTGCCGGAACACGATTCTTTGAAGTTTCGCCCCATCGCGATCGGTCTCTTGATCTTGCTTTGTTGCCAAATAACTTACGGTGCTTTCACCTCGGGGATGAAAGCGGGATACGGCTTCAATACGTTTCCCAAAATGGGAGAGGATTGGATGCCGCAAGCTTTGTTCGGGTTATCTCCGTTCTGGCAAAACTTTGTTTCGGACAAGTTTTCCGTACAGTTCATTCACCGTTGGTTGGGAACGGTTTTGGCGGGATCGACGATCTGCATGGCGTGGTTCGCTCTGCGCTCAAGCTCGTTGAACAGATTGCAAATACGCCGAATTCGCTGGATTGTAGGCCTCGTCCTGACTCAATTCTTGCTCGGGATTTTGACTTTGCTATTCTTGGTGGAAGTGCCTGTCTTTCTACCGGTTGCACATCAATTAACGGCGTTGTTTCTTTTCGCCGCCTTTCTAGCTTTTGTTCATTCGTTTGGGAAATCTTCCGCAACTGCTGATTAAGTGGCAAAGTCCCAGAATTATGTGGTGTTTCCTTTCGGGGTTACTCGTTTAGCTCCATCCAAGCCATTTCTTTAATGTCGCAATGTCTTTCCTGATCGCCTCGATGTGTTTGGGGACTAGTTTCGGATCATGAGCATTTAGGTATTCTTCGTGCAAATTGACGGGGCCGTCGAATCCGCTCTTTAGTAGTTGTCCCGGGAACTTTCGGTCGACGATACCCTCCGATAAGGGGCAGTTCAGGCGCTTGTTGTTTTCCCAGCGAAAACTTTTGACGTATAGAGCCCCGATGCGTGGTCGTATCAAGTTTGCTTGAATCGGCCAAGAGCGAGTTCCCTCGGCAGTCAAGTGAGCCATGTCCAAACCCACGGAAAGGTACTTTTCGTTATGATCCTTAAAGAGCTCGTGCAAGTCCCACAATGGAGCTCCCACATAGTTGCTTCCGGAATGGTTCTGGTAGATGGCTTGGATTCCAAGTTCCTTATTGAGGGCTACAAGATTTCTCAGCACCGGGCGGATTTCGTCAAGTTGTTTGGGAATCGGGCGCTTCAAATCGTACTTGTAATAGCCCATGCGGTATCGCTTCACACCAAGCTTTGCGGCTACCTGCAATTGCTGGACATTGACCTTGTCGTCCGCATTGTTGATGCCCGATGCCATAATGGTCAGGTCGAGCTTCCTTTTACGCAGGGCTTCGATCATTTTCGGGAGTTCCACAGGTACCCGCTCGGGAATGATATGACCGCCGGGTCGTACGGTTCCCTCGATCCCGTCGAACCCTAACTCAGCGACAACGTCGGCCAGTTCCTCGTATGAAAGCGATTGAAAGGGTTTGGTGAAAACGCAGAAAGGATTCCGCTCCCTTCGGGCTCCCAAGGCAGTAATCGCGGGGATGGATGTAACTATCGATGATGTTATGAACGTTCGACGATTCATGGAATTGATGGCCTTGTGAAAGTTATTGTTTATATCCTTTTCGTGAGGAAGTCTTTCCGGAACCCCATTCGTTTTACCCAGTCGAAGACTCTCCTTTTGCAAATAAGAACAGGGTGGCGGCCCAATGTTTTTTAAGTACTATTTAGCTTTTTACGCATTTCTCAAGAAATATTGCATTTCATGCTTGTTGATTATCGATTATTTTTCAAGCTGTTCTAATTCCCTTTATTCCCCTTTGAAATACCACGTTGCTTTTCACCGTTTCACCTGAAATTGTAACTCCTTTATGTTGCGGGGATTATCTTATGAACAGAATTTGATGGAAATGTTACAGACGGTCTCCAAAGTATTTTTCATTCTTTCCCTTGGGTTTGCAACTGTGCTCCCTCTATCGCTTGAGGCTGCCGATGATCCTTTGCTTGAACAGTACTTTATCGCGAATGCCGCCTACAATCGAAAACTCTATCCGGTAGCCGTTGCTCAATTTAAGGAGTTTTTACAAAAGAACGGTGCTCATCCCAAGGCCGACCTCGCACGGAGGGGGCTAGCACTAAGCCTTTACGCACTAAAGCTTTACGACAAGGCTATGCCGGAGTTCGCGACGCTTTTGGCCAAGCCTGGTCTGGAAAAGTCGATAAACCGTGAACGGCTGATCATGCTCCAGAGCCAATGTATGTTGAATTCCGGCAAAAAAGACGAGGCCCGGAAACTTTTCATCGAGCAGTTGAACAATCTCAAGACCCCTTCCTTCAAGACTGCCGCGCTAGCTGCAATTTGCGATGTTTCCTTTGGGAAATCAGAATGGGACTTGGTTGTCCAGTGGACGGCCAAACTGTCGGCTTCCAAGCCGAATCCCGATCAGGCGGCGCGAGCCCTTTACCAGCGTGGCTTTGCATTCTATCAAACGAAAAAAACCAAGGAGGCCGTCGAGTCGCTTGCGAAGGTTTCCGGATTGGAGACTGCTCCCCAATGGAAGACGCTTTCCGCCTATTTACTTGGTGAGTGTCACACTATGTTGAAAGAATACGCGAAGGCGGAACCTGCCTTTGCCGCAGCTCTTCCCGGAATGTCCGGGAACGATGGAGCGGAGTGTCAATATCAACTGGGATTCACTCGTTTTCGACTTAAGAAATACGAGCTCGCGATACTGGATTTCGAAGCTTACCTGAAATTGGCCAAACCTGATGAAAAAGGCAAACCCGCCCCATATGTCGATGATGCCAAGTTCTACGTGGCGCGGTCACTTCTCGAACTGGAAGAATATGGAAAGGCGGACAAGAAGTTTTCTCCTCTGGCGATGGGCGATAGCCCGGTCACGGCAAAGTCCAACCTATGGTGGGCGAGGGTTTTCTCCCGTCGCAAGGATAACTTCGAGAAATCCGCTCAAATCCTGGGTGAATACATTAAGCGTCTGGGAAATAAGGCGAATGAATTAACTATTTTTGACAATATTCAGTTCGACTACGCCAATGCCTTGGTAGGTAGCAAGACTCCCGACTGGAAACTTGCCCAAGCGGCGTTGCAACAAATCGAGAGTCGGCGCGTCTTCGGGCAAATGGCTGAAGTGGTGTCACAACGCGCAACCTGTCTGCACAAGCTTAAGGATTTTAGTAATAGCCTTAAGGAAACAGACGTCTTTATCGCCGGTTACCCCGAGCACCCCATGGCCGGAGATACTCGTTTTCTTCGAGGTGAAAACCTTTATTTGCTTAATCGCGGAGACGAGGCGGTAAAGGCATACACTGATTTCATC
>JACNJI010000480.1 GCA_014382645.1 Verrucomicrobiota bacterium
TGTAGACGATATGATCTTGGTGCGAGGCGTGAATCTGTATCCGACCTCCTTGGATGCGGTCGTGCGCCGCTTCGAAGAGATCGCGGAATATCAGGTCCTGATCGATGAAACTGCTGCCATGTCCGAGGTGAGCCTGAGAGCGGAGGCTGCCCCTGAGTTGGCGAATAGCCTCGAAAAAGCGTTGACCGAAGCCTTTTCCTTACGAATACCAGTTGAATCCGTCGAGCCCGGCTCGTTGCCTCGTTTTGAAATGAAGGCCCAACGCTGGGTGAGGCGTGATGGAAAATGACCTGAATCAAAATACTATCCTGATGAGCGCATTCGTCGAATTATCTAATGTTTCCAAGAGTTATCTATCTCCCGATGGGGGAGAAGGCGTAGAGGTGTTCTCGGAGGTCGACTTGCAGTTATCCGAGGGAGAGTCAGCCGCTATCGTGGGTCCTTCCGGTTCGGGCAAGAGCACTTTGTTGAACGTCGTTGGAGCCTTGGACAAACCGAGCGGCGGCAAGGTGACGGTGGGGGAATTCGAAGTCACTGGGCTTAGTCCCGAGGAAGCTGCTTCATTCCGCAACCAAACCGTGGGTTTTATTTTTCAAGCCCACCATCTGCTGCCGCAGTGTACGGTATTGGAAAACGTTATGGTGCCTGCTCTCGCAGGACATGGAAACTTAACCGGCGACTCCTTGCGAAAGCGAGCGGAGGAGCTTCTCGAGGAAGTGGGTCTTTCGCATCGTTTGCATCATCGTCCTGCGGAAATCTCCGGGGGCGAAAAGCAACGAGCCGCCGTCGCCCGCGCCCTAGTGAACGAACCTAAGCTACTTCTGGCGGATGAGCCAACCGGATCTCTCGACAAAGCGAATGCAGATCGTCTTACGGAACTTTTGGTTAAGCTAAATGAGACGCGGGGACTTGCGTTGCTGGCCGTAACCCATTCCTCTGCGGTCGCTTCCCGTATGGGAGCCTCCTACCGGCTCGACGCAGGTAAGCTTGTTCGGGAGTGAGACCGTGACTCTCTCGGGTATAGTCTTGCGCAATTTGCGCCACTATTGGCGGCAACACCTCGGGGTGATTGCCGGAGCCGCCATTTGCTCCATGGTCTTGGTTGGAGCCCTCATGGTGGGGGACTCGGTCAAGGCCACGCTGAAGCGATTGGCGGGAGAGCGGATAGGTCGTGCGGACATTGCCTTATTGTCGCCCGATGGTTTTTTTCGAGAGGCCTTGGCGGTGGACCTAAGGCGAGACAAGGAAACCGTAGTTGCGCCTCTGGTTGTCACCCGAGGAAATGTCTCCTTACCCGACGGCACCCGTATGGCCCGGAACGTACAGGTGCTGGGTGTGGACGAACGGTTCTGGAAGTTGGCACCGAATCCGGACGCTGCTCCCGATCTGTCGAAGGACGAATTTTTCGTGAATGCTCGCCTTGGAAGTTATCTCGCCGCAAAGAATGGGGATCGCCTGATTCTTCGCGTGGAGGAACCAGGTCTTTTCTCACGGGACGCGCCGCTTTCGGGTGAACGCGACAACAAGTTCGTCTCCCTGAACAAAAAACTCGGCGGAGTACTTGAATCAGAGGCGTTCGGGCGTTTTGGGCTTCAGGGAAACCAGCGTGAACCTCTCACCATTTTCGTCCCCATGGAAATGCTGCAGAAACGAATGTTTCGGTCTTTTGACGAAGAATCGGGCAATACGGGCTTTGCCAACTTTCTGTTACTTGGTCGCCCCGGTGGCGATGCCGTGCAGTTGGAATTGGCCGAGAGCGCGCTAAACGAAGCATGGTCGTTGGCAGATGCCGGAATCTTGGTCAAGGAGCTGCGGGATACGCCTGCTTGGTCCGTCCGATCCCGACAGGTATTTTTGAGCGAATCTCTCCGTCAAGCGGGAGAAAAGGCTGCTCCGCAAACGACTGGCGTCCTTACCTACTTGGTGAATGCCATCGGCAAAGGAAACCCGGAGTCGAACTCCTCTGCCCTTGTTCCTTACTCCATGGTCAGCGCCGTGAATCCATCCAAGGCAAATTTTTTACCGGACGACCTCAAAGACGATGAGATAGTTCTTGGTCAATGGGCCGCGGACGATCTCAATGCTTCGGCTGGAGATGTAATTAGCTTGAGCTATTTTGCAGTAGGTGAGCGCCGCAAGCTTCTTGAGAAGACCCAAACCTTTCGTTTGCGAGCCACAACACCCCTGCCTGCAAAAGTACCTGAGGACCAAGAGAGCGACTGGACGCCTCTATTCCCCGGATTGTCGGATGCCGAATCCTGTGGGGAATGGGATACGGGCATCCCGATCAAGCACAAGGTTCGTCCGAAAGACGAAGATTACTGGGACGCTTACAGGGGTTCCCCAAAGGCATTTGTTTCCCTGGCCGCCGGTCAGTCCATGTGGGGAAACCGTTGGGGATCGCTGACTGGATTGCGAGTGGCGAAAGCGGAAGCTTCCAGAGAGGACATTAACAAAGCCTTGCGATCCGAGCTTACGGCCGCCGAGGCCGGGTTGTTCTTTCGCTCCCTTAGGCAGGATGCTTCCGCCGCCGCCGAGTCTCCCATCGATTTCGGCCAGCTTTTCCTCGGGTTTAGCGCTTTCGTAATTGTCGCGGCGATGGCCCTCACGGGTATGCTCTTCGCATTTACAATGGAACAACGCAATCGACAGGCCGGCCTCTTGTTGGCGTTGGGAATCCCCCGCAAAAAGGTGCGCCGCCTGTTCCTTGCGGAAGGGTTACTGCTCTCTGTGGTCGGAGCCGGTCTTGGCGTTTGGCTCGCCACGCTTTATGGGCAAACCACCCTGCATCTGCTTTCGGGTGAATGGAGTGGCGCGGTTTCCGGGGCTACCTTTGATTTCGCGATGAATCCGGTTTCCGTAGTCGTAGGTCTGTGTGGTGCCGTCTTCATCGCTCTGCTCGCGATGGGTTGGGCTACTCGTCGTCAACTGCGGGCCGAACCTCGCGAATTGCTCGCCATGGGAGAAACTCTAGCGGCCACTGCTCCGCGGGCAGAGTCCGCCAAGAGCGGAACCGGCAAGGTGTCCACGAGGATTGCCGTTGTTTTGACTTTCATGGGTATCGTCATGGCTTTTTTGACCGACCTTTCCGGTCCCGGTGCATCCATGGTTTTTTTCGGCGTGGGCTGGTGTCTGCTGGCTGCGGGCTTGCTCTTTTTTCGAGCTAAACTCTCTAAGGCGGCCTGTGAATCCGGAACTCTTCCCGATGCCGCCACCCTTAGCCGTCGTAATGCTGCTCGGCGTTCCGGTCGTAGCTTGGTCACGGTGGGAGCAATGGCTGCTGGCACGTTTCTCGTGGTCGGGACGGGTGCATTTAGAAAGGATTCTTTATCGATTTCGGGCGAGAGAGATTCGGGTACCGGCGGCTTCGCCTTAGTGGGGGAATCGGCCTTGCCTGTTTACGACGACCTGAACGGCCTCGAAGGTCGTGAGCTTTATGACCTGAACGCCACTCTTTTATCAGGTGTCTATATCACGCCCCTGCGAGTGCGCGAAGGGGACGATGCCAGTTGCCTTAATCTGAACAAGGCTATTAGGCCTCGGCTCTATGGAATAAAGCCTTCCGAGCTCAGTGACCGGTTTACATTTGCCGAGGGCGATTGGTCGACCTTGTCGCAGGATGTTTCCGAGGATGGACCCATACCAGCCGTAGTAGATCAAAATACGATGATGTGGGCTTTGAAGAAGGGAGTTGGTGATCTCGTCGAATATCAAGATGGCGAAGGACAGGTTTTCCAAGTCCGGTTGGCTGCAGTAGCCAAAGGATCGATGCTTCAGGGCGCACTTTACATAGATGAAAAACATTTCGAAGAAAAGTTTCCCAAGCAGGGTGGTTACCGTTCCTTTCTTGTAGATTCGCCTTCAAGGAAAATGAATGAAGTTTCCGACCATCTCGCCGACAGGTTGGCCAACTACGGGATGGAGCTACGTCCCGCCGTGGAGCGATTGAACGAGCTACAGGAAGTGGAAAACACGTACATTGCCATCTTTCAGGCCTTGGGGGGGTTGGGCCTTTTGCTCGGCACTGTGGGGTTGGCGGTCGTGGTGGTTCGGAATTTGCTCGAACGCTCGAAGGAGTTTGGCTTGATGGAGGCGGTGGGCTATCCCCTGTCTGCGTTGAGGAAGCTCGCCATTTCCGAACATCGGAGTCTTGCCCTTTGGGGACTCGGGGTCGGTGCGATTGCCGCCTTGGTCGCCATTGCACCGATGTTATTTGGAGATGCCGGTCAAAAGCCGGGAACTGGCTTTGCTTGGTTGCTTGCCGCTTTGGTCGGACTATCGCTCTTTTGGACTTGGCTGGCGGTTTCTTTATCCTTGCGGACGAGTCGCCTTTCGACATTGAGGGACGAATGAGAATGAAAAGGAATTATGGAATGCATAAGGCAGTTTGGCTCTTTACCATTTTGGGTGTCGGTGGGTGCGTGAGCACTAGCGGACCTAAAGCTGCGATGGAGTTAGAGGAAGAAAACGCGACTGTGGTCGCGGATCCCGTTCTCAAACAAGTCGTCATAGAAGATTCGGGACCCGCGAAATGGAAAACGGTCTATGAACTCGATTTTTCCGGTAATGCAGTCGGCGAGGAACCAGAAGACTTGTTCATCCTAGACGGGTCTTTCTCCGTCCAACAAGAGGGGGCGAACAAGGTTCTCTCCTTGCCCGGTGTACCGGTGGGTGACTTCGGTTTTCTTTTTGGACCACGTGTGAAGGGGAAACCGGCAGAACTCCGATGTCGTATCTTCTCAACCCGAAAGGGCCGCCGCATGCCCGCCTTCGCCGCAGGCCTTGGGGGAGTGAATGGCTATCGGCTACGCCTTAACGCCGCCGCTCGCAATCTGCAATTAATTCGCGGGGAGGAAACCCTCGTTACCGTTCCCTACCTTTGGGCTTCCGGCAAGTGGACAAATCTAATCTTTCGAGCCGAGTCCAAGG
>JACNJI010000279.1 GCA_014382645.1 Verrucomicrobiota bacterium
TACGATCTCGGGGCAGGCGGTTGCCGTCGTACCAAGTGATTGGAAGAATCTTCCCAGACAGTTGGTTCCCGGGGAACTTGTACTCGACGACGTTTTGGGCAGGCCATACCTCATCGTTCATGCCCGAGTGGTAGGAACACTTGATTTCGGTTGGCGGTTTGTCGATTCGTAGCGCCGTGAAGACCGGGTCGAGAATGTGACACCCAAAGTCGCCCAGAGCACCATTGCCGAAATCCTGCCAGTCCCGCCAACCCCAAGGGTGATAGACCTTACCTTCGACGTAGGGGCGCTCGGGAGCCACGCCGAGCCAAACGTCCCATGCCAGCTTTTCCGGTACTGGAGCCGGTGGCGGGCGGTCGATGTGGCCGGATTTACCATGTCCCGTGGCCGCCACCCATGAATGGACGCGCTGTACCTTCCCGATGGCACCCTTTTGAATGAGCTGGACGGCGGTACGATAAAAGGTGTGGGAGTGGATTTGGTTCCCCATCCGAGTTATAACCTTTGACTTGGCCGCCTGAAGGCGCATCTGCCGTGCTTCCCATACATTGTGAGTAAGAGGCTTTTGACAGAAGAGATGCTTGCCTTGGCGCATGGCGTCCAGTCCCACTCGGGCATGCATGTGGTCGGGTATCCCGACGGTGACGGCATCGACCTTGTCACCCATTTTTTCGAGCAATTCTCGGTAGTCCTGAAAGACTGGGGCGTCGGGGTTCAGTTTGCGGGCCTTTTCGGTGCGAGCGAGGTCCACGTCGCAAAAGGCGATGTATTTAGCCTTCGGATGGCTGGCCATTTGGCTGACGTCGCCCCAACCGCGGCCTTCGGTGCCGACTGCTGCGAGCTGTAGACCGGAATTTAGGTTTTGGCCGCGAACGATTGAAGGTGCTCCCAGCAGAGGGAGGGCGACGGATGTCTTTTGAATGAATTGGCGACGTCTCATAGTATTTTAATTTGTGGACAGAATGGGGGCGATTCCCCTCTCTTTTTCTTGCTGGCCGCGCTTTTTCTTTTTTTGGATTTCGGTAAAGCGTCCCATGGGGCCTTTCCCCCGCTGCCCTTCATGGTGTCATCCATCCATTTTCGGACGGCAGCCGGTTGTGTCCCAAGACCACCGCCGGGAATAATGGCGAAGAGAGTGTGTCTGCCCGAGGCGGCATCCTCAATTACCCAACCACCCTCACTATCTCCCACCTTGCACGGATTATTCTTTTTGGTGGTGATGTGACGTGCATGTAAGCCACTGCGCTTTGCTTTCTTGTCTCGGTAAAAATGTAAGCCTCCGGAATATCCGACCATGGTGAATGAAATAACACCGACTTTTATTGTTAACGGTCGGTTTAGAAGTCCAACCGTGTTAATCCCCGTAAGAGGTTTGTTAAATTGAACGAGACCCAAGTCTCCTTGGGGTGCTAGATAGGCTTTTTTTAACCGTGCTGACTTGTCCGGTCCAAAACGAATCTCAATGTTTCTCTTGTCTGGGGTAAGGGCTTTCGGTTTCGCCAAGTGCGCCGCCGTGATGGCCCAAGTCGGGGCAATCCGCTGGGCTGTCCCCGTCCCGATTCTATTGCTGTCGATGTGATGACCTCTCCATCCTCCGCAGTAAGCGAAAGGTGATGTGCCGGTCGCTTTTTGTTTCCCTGTTGCGACACCTGCGAGCAGTAGTGAAGCGAGGAAGACCTTTACGACATTAGGTGACATGATAGATGGCTCACACCTTGGGCAACACATATGGCTTTCGCCATTCTTGGCGGCCCCTTAGGGCGTTGGCCTCGTTGTCGTTTTCAAAGGTTTCGGTTTTTGGGTCGAGGCGAAGCGAGCGATCTAGGCGGGCGGAGAGGTTGCCCGCATGGCAGAGGACGGATGCGCGGTGCCCTACGGTCTCTAGGTCGCAATTGGGGCGTTTGCGGGAGCGGACGCAGTCGATGAAGTTGGCGACGTGCGGGGTAGCGTCGGAGTTGCCGCCTTCTTGGGCGATGACTTTGCCCCCTCTTTCGATGGCTTTCCAACCACTATTGCCGATCACCAGCTGGGCCTTGTCCCCGTATACCACGGCTCCTTCGGTTTCCTCCATTTGCCGATAGGGAGTCCAGAGCTTGAGTTCGTAGGTGAGTATGCGTGGGGTGGGTGAGTCGTAACGATAGGTCACCTGCATGGTGTCGGGGAACTCCTGATCGTCGTCGTAGTACCACTTGCCGCCGGCTGCGTGAATGGTGCGCGGGTGGTGAAGCGGAGTGGTCTTTTCCCATTCGAGGCAGGCGTTTAGCATGGCGAATGCCATGTCTATACGATGAACGCCGTCGTTTCCGAGGTCGCCCGTGCCGTAATCATAAAACCAACGCCAACGTCCGTGAAACCGGTTTTGGTTGAACGGGCGCTTGGGAGCGGGGCCTAGCCAGAGGTCATAGTTCACTTCCGCAGGAGGTTTCCCATTGGCCGGCTTGCCAATTCCTCCTTGGCGGGCGCTTTCCCATCCTTTGGCAAAGAGGCAGCGACCCACGCCACCTTCACGACAGAACTGCATGGCAGTCTGAAGTCTGCTTGTCGAGCGGTGTTGTGAACCCATTTGAACGATTCGCTTGTGCTTGCGCATAGCTTCCACCATGCGTTGCCCTTCGATGATGTTGTGTCCGTCGGGTTTCTCGACGTAAACGTCCTTCCCGGCAAGGCAACCCAGGATCGTTGGAATCGCATGCCAGTGGTCTGGGGTGCCGACGCAGATGACGTCGATGGTCGGATCGTCGATGATTGGACGAAAATCTTGCATCGTCTGGGGCTTCTTGCCCTGCATCTTTCCGACCACTTCAGCCACTGGACGCAGGCGGCGCAAGTCGACGTCCGCGATGGCGGTGATCTCGACGTCGGGATGGGCGGCGAAGATACGATTGAGTCGCGCCGCTCGGCCTCCTGCGCCGATCATGCCGGCTCGGATCCTTCCGTTCGGCGAACCTTTTTTTGCGAACCCCTTCTGCAATGCCAAGGCAGGGAAGGCGATGGCGGAAGACTTTATAAAGTGACGGCGAGTATTTTCGTTCATGAGAGGATAGTCAGTTTGAGATTTTCATGAATGGAGTCCCGAGATGATGGTTTTCAGGAATTCTCTGGATCGGCGAGCTAGAATGTCGATGCCCTCCGGCTTGACTGGGCGTGGTACTAAAGGCGCAAAAATATTTTCGCAGCATAGCGGTATAGTTCGCCCCGTGAAGGCTACCGGATGAAGGAGTCGGTAGTGGTCGATTTCGCCGAACCCCGGCCCGCAGTCCTGATCCTTTGGCCAGTTGCGGTGATCCTTGATGCAGAAACTTCGAACTTCCTCGGCGCATTTCTTGATGTCGGGAATGGGGTCTAGGTCTAGGTAGTCCATGACGTTGCCGGCATCGTAGTTGACTCGAATTCCGGGGTCATTCACCTCACGGACGATTTCTGCGCATGCTTCGCCCGTGCCCGTGGAGCCGCCATGTTGCTTGACCACGAGGAGGACACCTTGATCTCGCGCGATTGGACCTAGTCTTTTAAAACGTTCGATCCAGACCTTGCGGTTCCCTCCCTTGGTATGGCCGAAGGTGAGTACTTGTCCTATGCCTGCTGCGCCAGCTTGCAGCAAGCGATGCTTGAGAACCTCGAATCCATGCTCGTGCTCGGGATAAACGGTTGAGAACATCATGACCGGCTTTAGGCCCATGTCTCGACATCGCTGCGACAGATCCTTCGCTTTGGAGGGCGGGGCGTCCGTTGGCATTACGGGGACGCGTTTGCCCGAACCCGTCTCATCGTGCGAGGTCCCCCAGGCAATGTATTCGTAGCCGGTTTTCTTGATGCCTTCCAATGCTCGTTTGAGCGAGAATCTCGAGTAAGGCAAGGTCATGCATGCGATTTGGAAAGTCGTTGGCTTTATTGCCGGCAGAAGATCCTTGCCCCTTGCTTGAGGGAATAAGGCCAAGGAGCCAGTTAGTCCGGCCTGCTTTAAAAAGGCCCGACGTTCAAAGATTTGTGGGGTTTCGGAATGACTCATCACAGAGAATGTAAAAGTTGAGGTTCGCCCAAGGAAAGGAAAAAGTCTAATTGGAAGTGAATTTGTTGCCGAAGTAGGCTAGCATATTTCGACAGGCGACGCCTTTTCTGTATTCGACTTCCCGCAAACCTTTCCTAGTTTCATTTTCTTGGCCTTGATTAGTTACAGAAATCTCACCGTTTCCTTTGGTGGACCGCTCTTGCTTGATGATGTTACTCTCTCGATCAATAGGGGCGAGAGAATATGCATGTTGGGCAGGAACGGGGAAGGGAAGTCAACTCTTCTTCGCGTATTGGCGGGTCAAATCGTTCCTGATGGCGGAGAATGGGAAAAGTCGGATGATTTCCGACCGGCCAAGCTCGACCAGGAGATTCCTGCCGATCTTCCCGGTACGGTGCTGGAAATTGTGCTCGAGGCCCTTGGCGATGGGGCTCGCAGATTGGCTGACTACAATCGGATAGCTCAAGAACTCTCGAGTAATCCCGATGACACCCGATTGATTGAGTGCCTAGATGATTTACAGGATCAGCTCGATAGTTCGGACGGATGGGCCTTGGCGCATAAGGCGGCGACCATGGTTGATCGCGTGGGGCTTAACCCAAATGTTTCTTTTAACCAACTTTCCGGAGGTAATAAGAGCAGAGCTCTGCTGGCTCGAGCTCTGGTGAGTGAGCCTAGCCTTCTTCTCCTCGACGAACCGACCAACCATCTCGACGTGCCCGGTATTCGATGGCTGGAGGACTTCCTTTCGAAGGGGGATGTTGCCGTGCTCTTTGTTTCTCACGATCGGGCGTTCATTCGGGGCTTGGCTAACCGCATCTTGGATCTCGAGCGTGGCGGGAGTAGGCGATGGACTTGAGGGTTTGGCGAGTTCATTGAGCGACTAGGAGCCGTCCTCGATGCAGGGGCGAGGCCGC
>JACNJI010000481.1 GCA_014382645.1 Verrucomicrobiota bacterium
CGCAGGACGTCTGCCTACTCATGCTGAAGGATCCCGACGGCAACTTCGTGGAGATCATCGGCCCCCTCACCAAGAAGCTGCAACAGGTCAAGTGACCTTGTTTCGCAGTCCACGCCCGGCGCTTTTCTTGACCGTCCTCGCAGGCGCTGCTAACCTTGCCTGCAAGGAACCTAAACCGCGAAACGAGATTCGCGTCGACTTCGACGCCCATCCATCGGGTGCCTACGAGATGCGGGTCTTCCGCAAGGACTGGGGCAACGCCTTCCTCGGTCGGTTCCACAAACGAGCCGCCATCGAGGTCGAACCCAAGGGCAAGAGCCTCCGCGTAACTTACCCGCAAGGTTCCCTCGGTCCCAACGAGGGAGGCGGTCAATTCCGCGAACGCTTAGCCCCCCGCAAAGCCTATCGCCTCACCTACCGCGTACTCTTCGAGAAAGGCTTCGACTTTCGCAAGGGCGGCAAGCTACCCGGCCTCGGCGGAGGCAAAGCCAACACCGGCGGCGACAAACCCGTCGGCGACGGTTGGTCGGCCCGTTACATGTGGGGCGAAAGCGGCAACCTAACGCTCTACCTCTACCACCTCGACCAAAAGACCGACTACGGCGACCGCATCGAACTAAAAGCCGAGGCAGTGCCCAGCCATTGGCTCCAGCTCGAACAAGAGGTAACAGTCAACGCTCCCGGCAAAGAGAACGGAAGCATCCGCGTCCGGATAGACGGCAAACTCGCCCTCGATCAGCAAGGATTGAGCCTCCGCGGAAAGGTGAAAACCGACGTCGCCCTTGTCGACCAATTCCTCTTCTCTACCTTCCACGGTGGCGGAAGCAGAGACTGGGCACCAAAACGCGATTCTCACGCCCGCTTTGACGACTTCGTCATAAGCACGATTCCGTAGTATCCTTCGGAAACGCCTTCGGAGGTTCGATGACAGTTCTGGAAAGGGTCAAAACCCGTCTTACTCTATCTTCCGGCGTGACAAATGTATCCGCGGGCATGAATCATACCCTAATCCTTATGGAGCAATCTTCCGCACCATTCCAGTGAAAGCTGGCACCAGAGTAGCCGTGCCCTCAGCAAATATGTGAATGTAGGGAGTCTGTCGCCCCCTACCCTTTATGATGACGACGATATCTGTCCCTCTATTGTCTTTTCGAGGCATTTGTTTTTTATTTGCCTAGTGCCTTAGACTTTTTCGTATCGCTCGATCCAGTTTTGTGACCATTGTTCGAAGTCTCCCGTAATAATGTGTAGGCGAGCTTGCTCTAGGAGAGAGACGAAGAAGCGAAGGTTGTGAAGCGTGAGCAGGACTCCTCCTAGGCTTTCCCCTACCGTCACTAGATGTCGCAAGTAGGCTCTTGAGAATTCTCGTGAGGCGAAGCAATCAGTTTCATCGTCCAAGGGGGAATCGTCTTCGCGAAAGCGTTCATTGCGAAGGTTCAGGCGACCATCGGCGGTGAATGCCGTTGCGTGGCGGGCCGCTCGTGTCGGCATGACGCAATCGAACATGTCCGCCCCGAGGGCAACCATCTTCAGTAACTGCGGAGGCGTGCCGACCCCCATGACGTAGCGGGGCTTGTCTCTTGGAAGCAAAGGTGCGCACCACGCCACTTGTTCGAGCATTTCCTCCTCGGTTTCTCCGACGCTGACCCCGCCGATGGCGTATCCCGGAAAGTTGAGGTTAAGGAGTTCTTCGGTGGAACGACGGCGGAGTGTCTCGAATCGCCCTCCTTGGACTATGCCGAAGAGATTTCGCCTCTCAGCCGGTCCTGCGGTTTCTTGCCAAGCATCGGAGCAATTCTTTGCCCAGAGACTCGTGCGCCTTACGGCTTCCTCGACTTCTGCTTTACTCGCTTGGGCGGGAGGACACTCATCGAGACACATGGCTACGTCGGAGGCTAACGCATCTTGCATTTCAATGGATTCGCGTGGACCGAGAAAAAGCTTCGTTCCGTCGAGGTGCGACTTAAAGGCGACTCCCTCATCGGTTAATCTGCGAAGATTAGGGAGACTGAATACCTGAAAACCACCGCTGTCAGTAAGGATGGGACCATTCCAATTCATGAATTTCGATAGTCCCCCCCGTGCTCTCATGATTTCAGAACCCGGTCTGAGACGGAGATGATAAGTGTTTCCGAGAACGATGCGTGCCTTGACCACCTCGCTGATGTCACGAGGCATGACTCCTTTGACCGTTCCTTGCGTTCCCACAGGCATGAATGCTGGTGTTGGGACTTCTCCGCGGGGTAGTACCAGCAAACCCGCTCGGGCATCCGATTTGCCGTCTTTTTTCTCAATGGAAAAAGAGGTTGCGTGTGTCATTTTGATTAAGGCAAATCTTGTGTCGAGTAAGTTTTTCCTTCACTCGATCATACAGTTGCTTGTATTTGATAGACAATTAATCTTTATTGCGAATACGAAAGATGACTCCGTTGCCAAAAATGAAACATGTTGCTGTTTGCCTCTTTGCATTAGTGTTGTGCTGCAGTTTTATTGCGTCTGCACAAGCTCAGGCAAGGGGCGTTGGAACAAAAACTACTTTTCCCGTAAGCGATGCAGTCGTTAACAGCATCGCCAACGGTGTTATCGTAGTGGCGGCGCAACGTCTTAGTTTTAACCTTAATGATGCTGCAGCCCTTAAATTGCTTCAGGTCGGCGGGCGTTTGTCGGAGGATAACGATAAAGCCGTTTTTCTTAAAGGTCTTATGGATGCGGAGCAACCCATCCCTTCAGGAGTTCTCGGAGGAAGGGTAGACGAAGCTGCTCTAGCCAAGTATTTGCTCGACCTGGCGGGTTCGCAAACCCCCTCCTTCTTTCGGCTGCTTGCCTACAATCTCGCGGGACTACTCCAACCGGGAAACCGAACCGTGATGATTGAATTGCACAAGGCCAGGCAAATTGGAATCTCTTCAGATCTAGATAGTGTGCTCAAGCAATTGCACTTACCCTACCCGGTCCATTTGGTGAAGGCTCTAGTCCCTCCCGCCCTTCCGCTTACATCGGCCAAGCGCTTGGCCGAAGGCGCGGTAAAGTTGGCGGAAAGAGAGTTTAATGTGAATCGCCAAAGCCCCAAGGGTTTCGATATGCTCCAGTTCGCCAAAGCCATTCACCCAGCTAATGAAAATGCCCTCATGCTGGAAGCACTATTAACCAGTGGCCAACCGATCTCAGGTATCTTCACCGAGGTTACCGAGCAAGCCTTTTTCGGCTACTTGAACCAAGCAATCGAAACCGCGGAAAATGATGAGAACTTAACTTTGTTGCTGCACAGCGTGATTCTTTTTTACCAGCCGACTGCCTTTCAATCAGTGGTGGCAATACAACATGCCAAGAAAAAGAATTTATCAACTGAATTTCGTACCATTCTTGGTCGATTCAATGCCGCTCGCACTTTTGCTTCCACAAAAAAAACAACAAGTCGGCCCGCAAATCCCGCAAATTCGAAATCTCCCTCGCTTGATGATCGACACAGGCAGAGTAATTTAACACGTATGCTTGTTGACCGTAAATGGACTCTTGTGAATCGCTCCACCGATGAGCAATGGTTTTTTGAGTTTCGTATTGTTGGCCCAGTTTCGTATGCTCAAGGTCGCTGCACGGGCAAGCGAGGCACACGCACGCATAATTGGCGCCAGTGGGCGATTCGAGGCGGAGTCCTCATTATCGACAACTACGCTAAGTACGTCTACGAAGAATCCTCTAGGCAATGGAAGCAAGCCGACGGGAAGGATACTAGCTATATTCGCTAGCTGTTGACAAGCATCGTCAACCTTTGGATTTGAGTACCCGTATCAGGGATTTCCGGTGAGTGGATTCGACGTTATCGGCGACATCCATGGACATGCCGATCATCTGTTGCGCCTTCTGACCAAGCTTGGTTATGAGCGAGGGAGTCCAAGCGACTCATTTGCTCATCCTGATGGCCGAATAGTCGCCTTTGTCGGCGACCTAATAAACAGGGGGCCAGCATCCTCTGAAGTAATCGACATTGTTCGAGGAATGACGGATGCGGGAACGGCTTTTGCCGTTCTAGGGAATCATGAATTCAATCTTCTTGCCGCAGCCTTTGTGGGGGATAAAAAGGTTCTGAAGAAATACCGAGAGCACTTGGATTGGTTTCGATCCCTCCCCTTTTCCCTGGAGGTTGGAGGTATAAGAGTGGTTCACGCCGTATGGCATCCGACTTCGTTAGCGGTGATCGCGGGGCGAACCTGCAGCGACGAAGACTTTTTGCGGAGAGCGATTACCAAGGGAACGCCCGAAGGTCAGGCCGTTCAGACCGTATTGAAAGGAATCAAGGTTTCCATTCCCGATGACCAAGTGTATTTGGATCGTTTTGGCATTCCCCGATCACGAGGTCGCATCCGCTGGTGGCTCGATCCCCGGGGATTATCTTATGCGGACTTGCTCTTTCCGGCCGATGCGGGAGCTTCCGCTTATTCTGGACCTTCGTCCGCAGATTTGCCTGATGCAGAACCTTATCCAAGTGATGATCCTCCCGTTTTCATTGGTCACTACTGTTTGCCCGTTAGCGAGCCAAAGGTACACGGCAACGTCGCTTGCGTGGACGGATGCGTGACCTGCGATGGAGTATTGTGGGCCTATCGGTACAATGGCGAACGGACCCTCGACCCGGTACGT
Source organism: Verrucomicrobiota bacterium (assembly GCA_014382645.1). GTDB lineage: Bacteria > Verrucomicrobiota > Verrucomicrobiia > Opitutales > Seribacteraceae. The sequence goes on from JACNJI010000481.1 coordinate 4,639, forward strand.
CTTGTCCAATCGGATTGATGTTGGAAATCTTCGAGTTTACTTAGTTCCGTAAAGCGAGACTGCAGCTTGGAGAACTGTTTAAGACTTCCCATGCGCTCTTCCAGCGGTTCCATCTGGAAATGTGCACGTCATGGAGATCCAATCGGTTCTTGTTGCAGGCGTAACACAACATATCTGAAGCTTCATTACGAGCGTGAGCGTGGACGGACTTGTCTGCCGACCCGAGGTCATCGCCCAGGTGGAAGTGGAACTTGTACTCGAGGCGTGCGGTTTCCGTGGTT
>JACNJI010000482.1 GCA_014382645.1 Verrucomicrobiota bacterium
ATCACAACGTTTAGTAAAAACTACCTCACGGCTACTTCACATGCAGATAGGGAGAGAAGCGTAAATCGGATCACACTGGAAATTGAGAGCAGGGCGACCACAAGAAAACCGAAGGAAGTAACGAGAAGCAGGTCATCCGCTTCCCGAATTTTGCTGGTGGCATGACGTTCGAGGCAAAGCAGGGCTTCGTCCGGATTCATGCCCTTTCCGTTATCTTCCACTCGCATGTAGGCCTTACCACCATTGCGATGCTCCACCTCGACTTGCGTCGCCCCGGCATCAATGCTGTTTTCCCCCAATTCCTTGACCACCGCCGCAGGTCGCTCCACAACTTCGCCTGCCGCGATCTGGTTGGCTACCCGGTCGGGTAAAATACGTATAGAGGACATCGGAACCCACTCGTAAGGGGAAGCGGCAAAGTCCTCAACGGGAAAATGTCGAAAGGCCTTTCAGGCTTGGGCAAAGAGCGGAACTCCAATATGAGTTCATTCCCTCAACTCATGTCGAATCGTCTCGAAAAGGAATCAAGCCTCTACTTGCGTCAACACGCCGAAAACCCTGTAAACTGGTATCCGTGGGGAGAGGAAGCCTTTGCCGCTTCCCGCGAGCAGGACAAGCCGCTCCTTGTGTCCATCGGTTACTCCGCCTGCCACTGGTGTCACGTCATGGCCCACGAATCGTTCGAGGATTCATATGTAGCCGACATCATGAACAACCATTTCATTTGCGTGAAAGTTGATCGCGAGGAACGACCGGACATAGATCACGTTTACGTCGAGGCGGTTCAAATGTTCAACCAGTCGGCGGGTTGGCCGCTCAATATATTCTGCCTGCCCGACGGCGAGCCCTTCTGGGGCGGCACTTATTTCCCTCCCGAGGACAAGGGGCAGGGAATCGTTCCGTGGCCGCAGCTTCTCATGCGCATTGCGGATCATTACAAACGCACGAAGGATGAAATGGTCGAGAACGCGGAAAACGTGGTGAAGAACCTCGTTCATGCCAACGACGCCCAATCTTCCGGCGGGGATGAATGGAATCACGGTCTCCTCCTCGAGGCAGCAAGGGTGTTGTGCGGTTCCCACGACGACGAGCATGGAGGCTTCACTCCCGCTCCAAAGTTTCCGTCCCCCATGAAGATGGATTTTCTTCTCGCCCTCCGTGAATCCCACGCTTGCTCGCAAACCTCTGGCTTGGGTGAGCGGATAGACGCTGTCGCGCACAAGACCCTTACCGCGATGGGCCGAGGTGGCCTCTTCGATCAAGTGGGTGGTGGTTTCGCACGCTACAGCGTCGATGCCGAGTGGAAGATCCCGCATTTCGAGAAAATGCTCTACGACAACGCTCTCCTGCTCGCCACCTATGCTCGGACCATGCGTCGCCAACCCGATCCGCTATTTGCAGCAGTAGTCGAGGAAACGGTGGCATGGTTGCGTCAAGACATGCTGTCTCCCGAGGGAGGCTTTTACTCCAGCCGCGACGCCGATAGCGAAGGCGAGGAGGGCAAGCACTATGCGTGGACGCCCAAGCAGGTTAAGGAAATCCTCGGCGAAGAGGACGGTGCGACTTTCTGCGAAGCTTACGACGTCACGACAGAAGGCAACTTCGATAACGGCGCCTCCAACCCCGTGCTCACCGCCGACTTTGAGCAGCGGCAAGTACTCGCTCCCCTCCGCACAAAGCTCCTCGAGGCTCGCTCCGAACGTCCCGCCCCTTCTCGCGATGAAAAGCAAGTCACAGCGTGGAACGCACTACTCATAAGAGGCTTGGCTGAGGCCGGATTCGCCTTCGGCCGGAAGGAATGGCTTACCCTCGCCCGCGAAACGGCCGACTGGGCATGGGATAACCTGCGCCACGAGGACGGAACCCTACACGCCGTGCGCTACCCGGGCAAAAACGCGGCCGGCCCCGGATTCCTCGACGATTACGCCTTCCTCGCCGAGGCCATCCTCACTCTCGCCTCCTTCGTCGACTGGATCGAACCCGGAGCGTCCTCTACTTATCAGGCCCGGGCCATCGAGCTGGCCGAGATCGCCCTCGCCCGCTTCCGCGATCCCAAGCTGCCCGGCTTTTTCTTTACCGCCGACGACCAAGAAGCCCCCGCCCAAGCCAGAAAGAAACTCTGGTACGACAACGCCCTGCCCTCCGGCAACTCCTCCCTCTTGCGGGTATTCGCCTCACTCCATCAGCTAACGGGAGAGCAGCGTTGGTTTCGAGAATTCTCGGAGGCTAGAGCCGCCTATCCCAATCTCGCTCGACGCGTCCCTCAAGGAATCGGGCACGCCCTCGCCGCTCTCGCCGAGCAGGCTATCGGCATCACAGTCATAAAGATTAAGGACTGTCCCGTTGAACCGCTTGTCGAGACCCTTCGTAAAAAACCCTACCGCCTCGTCCACCTTCGAGTCACGGAAGACGCCGAACAACCCACAGGCTACCAGCTCTGCGTGGGAACGGAATGCAAGCAACCTTCCGAGGATGTCTTGGAAATCACTCGCCTGCTATACGGCGAGGAAGAAGGGTAAGGGAAATTATGCCTTTTCCTGCATCTTCGCCAAAAGGCGGCTCTGCGTGCGACCGTCTTCCTTGACCACCTTGTCTGCGACCTCCATGAGATCGTACGGTTGGTCGTGTAAGGAGCTGTGAGCCACGTTGATGGCCGCTCGAATCAACTTGGAGTCAGTCTTTATCCGTTGTCCGGTCTTGGAAATAATACGCTCGATCCCGTCCAGCAAAGACAGATCGTCCTCAGTAAGGGTAATGGTCCGCACGATACGCTTGGGTAATTTCGAGTCGTTTCCGTCTGCCATGTCTATTTAATTGGTGGAAAATACTATTTACCTCAAGTACTTCGAAAAGTCAACTGCGCGAACAAAGCAGAAAGGAAGGATTTGCCTTTGCCCCGTGAAAGCGCTTGAAAGGAAACTGTGATGGAGGTGGTGGCTGCTAATTACGTGTTGGATTTCGCTGAGTTCGAAACGAACTTGTGGATGATTCTCTTTTACACGATCCCCGCTTCAATTGCGCTTTGGCAGGGAATGCAAGGGTGGAGACAGGGGCTCACCCGAAAAGTCGTAGCCCTGCTCTCCTTGGCTGCAGCCTTCGCCACCGCATGGTTCGGGGGGGAATATGTTCTCGGTATGCTTCCGGCTAACGAACCCTCCCACCCCTTCGCCCGTGATCTCGCTGGCTCCGCCATTGCTGGTATCGGCACTTACGTCGTGCTTCGTCTGCTCGCCGTAGCCCTTCTATTTCGAGGAAAAAGCGATATCGGGTTGCTTGATCGCCTGGGCGGTCTCGTAGTGGGCTTGGGCATAGCCGGCCTTTGGGTACTGGCATGGGGATTGTCGGTGCGCTATGTCTCCACGGTTCTGGAAACTAGTATTTACGCGGACATGCCCGAGGACGGCTCACCCAAGGAAACCATGGAGAAACACGCTCCCGAGCAAAACCCCATCGTTCGAGCCTTTCTCTACTGGAACCAACGGTCGCGTGAAACCGGAACCGACGAAAGGATCGAGCAAGCCGACCCCATCGCCCCGTCCTTTTACAAAAACAGCCGCAACCTCGTCCTACTTTCCCGCAGCCCGACCGCCATGGCCCGCCTCGCCGCCGATCCCAAGGTATCCGAGTTCTTAGACGATGATCCGTCCCTCCTGCAACTCGCCGCAGACAAGGAAATCGTAACCTTGATCGAAAAGCGAAGTTGGCTCGATCTCCTTCGACACCCCAAGGTCTATTCCACCTTACGAGACGAAGCCTTCCTCCAGCGCCTTCGAGAAAGCGGGCTGGATCGAGCGATGGCCCAAGCTGTCGAAGAGAATACCGGATAACCATCATGAGCCAATACATCGCCATGAACCGCTTCAAGATCGTCAAGGGGCACGAGGCCGATTTCGAGGAAATCTGGAAGACCCGCAACACCTACCTGGACGGATCACCCGGTTTCATCGAGTTCAATCTGCTCCGAGGACCCGAACGCGAGGATCATGTTCTCTACGCCTCCCACACCCTCTGGGAATCGGAATCGGCCTTCGAGGACTGGACCAACTCCGAAGCCTTTCGACAAGCCCATGCGGGAGCCGGCAAACGCGGTCACCTTTATTTGGGCCATCCCGATTTCGAAGGTTTTGAAACCGTCGATGGCGCCTCGGTGGCGAAGGGCGGTTAAAGGATACGGACAGAGCTTCTACTGGGTGTCCTATGGTCACGCCCCACCCGAAAGGAAACAGGGCCACCCTCGCCAGCCCCGACTTTGCGAAGCGTTAAGCGTTCAACTTTTTAGACAGTAGCTCTTCGAGCTTGCGGACGTCGGCGGCGAATCGACGTATGCCTTCGGCCAGTTTCTCGGTGGCCATGGGATCTTCGTTGAGAAGGAAGCGAAAGGCATTCTCGTCCATATGGATCTTCTCGAGATTGGAGGTGTGGGCTTGTTCTTCGGTAAGTTTGACGGAGACCTCCTCGTGGTCGTTCTGCATTTCCTCGAGCAGGTTTGGGCTGATGGTGAGAAGATCGCAACCGACCAGTTCTTTGATTTCCCCGGTATTACGAAAGCTAGCTCCCATGACTTCGGTCTCGTGGCCGAATTTCTTGTAGTAGTTGTATATGGCAGTGACGGATTGTACGCCGGGGTCGTCGGCTCCGTGAAAATCCTTGCCCGAGGATGCCTTGTGCCAATCGAGGATGCGCCCGACGAACGGGGATATGAGCTGGGCACCGGCTTCTGCACAGGCGATGGCCTGGGCGTGAGAGAAAAGCAAGGTCATGTTGCAGTGGATGCCCTCTTGTTCGAGAACACGGGAAGTCTCCACGCCTTCCCATGTTGTGGCTAGCTTGATAAGGATGCGTTCGCGAGAGTGACCGACTGCCTCGTACATGGAAATGAGCTTGCGGGCTTTGGCA
>JACNJI010000483.1 GCA_014382645.1 Verrucomicrobiota bacterium
GCGCGGACTGGTATGGCGATTACCCGGCCGGTGCAGTGCGTGATCCTGTCGGTCCAGCGGCCGGCTCCGGCCGCGTCGAACGCGGTGGTTCCTGGTACGACACGGCGAACGGCGCCCGTTCCGCGGATCGGGCCGGGGACGTGCCCGCCTACGGCGACGACAGCCTGGGCTTCCGCCTCAGTCTCCGACCACCAGCCAGCCAGTAGCGGAGTGAGAACGGAGGGAGCCGCCGAGCAGAGCGGAGCCTGCCCGGGGAGCGACTGAGGCCGAACGGAGCGCCGCGGAAAATTCTCGATCTACTTTTGGTGACTTATCCTTAAATTCGGTACCACTGCTTGCGGCGCTTTCGATCTACGAGGGCTTGGGCTTCCTTGTCCTTGGGGAAGGATTCGGTTTTGGGATCCCAGTCGAGTTCGCGGCGAAGTTCGTAGCCGATGTTGGATAGTTGGCAAAGGGATGCGGTGCGATGTCCGGCCTCGACGTGAGCGAGGGGTTGCTTGCCCGTACGAATGCAGTCGAGCCAGTCGGCGTGATGGCTCTTCGGTTTGCGAATTTCGACGGTGGCTTTGAATTCCTTTATCAGGTTTACGGGGTCGGACTTCCATGGGCCGCGGTCGACCCAGATGGTGCCCTCGGTTCCGTAGAAGACGGTTCCGCCACCCCAGTCGGGAAGGGAGCCGTGCTCGACTTCAATGCCGTTTGCGTAGATGAGCTTGAGTCCTTTTTCTCCGGATTTCGGGGGAATGACTTTTACTGGTCCGGTGTCGTCCGCGTCCATGCCCCACTGGCCGATGTCGAAGTGGTGGGCTCCCATGTCGGCGAGGTAGCCGTTGCAGTATTCGGTGTAGGCTCGCCAACGCGGGAAGTGGTTGTGCACGTTGTCCGGGCAAAGCTCCTTGTTGTAACCGCGAGTGGGGGCGGGACCTTGCCAGGCGTCCCAGTCGATGCCCTCGGGCACGGGTTGTGTGGCTAGGTCGCAGGGCTTGGGCGGACCGCCTACGCATACTTGGATTTTCTTTATCTTGCCGATTGCGCCGCTGTGGATCATCTCGACGGTGCGGCGAAACTTGCCGCCGAATTCGGTGCGTTGTTGGCTGCCGGTTTGAAAGATGACTTTGTTTTTCTTTACCTCATCGACCATGCGGCGGCCCTCGGCGATGGTGAGGGAAATGGGTTTTTCGCAGTAGACGTGCTTGCCGGCGCGGGCGGAGAGTATGGTGGCTTCACCGTGCCAGTGGTCTGGGGTGGCGATTAGCACGGCGTCCACGCTTTTCATGGCGAGGAGTTCGCGGTAGTCCTTGGTGATCGTCAGACCTTTCCATTTCCCTGCGGGTGTGTTCTTGGCGTAGTGGCCCTCGATGAGCTCCTTGGTGTGATCCGTCCGCACCTTGGCGACTTCTGCGAATCCCACGACTTGGGTCTCGGGGTTGCGGAGCAGGCGGTGAACGTGGCTGCGACCTTGCTTGCCGGGGCCGATAACGGCTACGCTGATGCGGTTGTTCGGAGAATTGTCGCCCTTGGCGGCCCACACGTGCGAGGGGAGGATAAAGGGGGCTGAGGCAAGGCTCGCGCCTTTGAGGAAGTTACGTCTTGAGGTGTTTTGTTTCATGTTTTCAGTGAATGAGGGTTTTCTTTTTTAGGGAAGTCGAAAAGGAGGAAGTTGAAGAATCGGTAACCGTAGGTAGGTAGGTTTTTAATGGTCTTGGTCGTGTTGAGGCTTAACCTAAAGCATCGCGAATTGTTTATCGCCCGGAGCTTATTGGGAGGTTGGGGCGCATGATGCGGATTATAGTTTTTCGGGATCGATTTTCGGGGCGTCTTTCCAGAGATCCTCGAGCGCGTAGCGATCGCGTTGTTCGGACGAGAATAGGTGGACGACGAATTCAATGGCGTCGAGCACCAGCCAACCGCTGGGCTGGTATCGCTCCTTGGAGAACAGCGCTATCTTGTGTTCCTTGAGGGCTTTCTCGACATTGTCGCGCATGGCGCGCAAGTGTGGGCCGGAATTGCCTGTCGCTATAACGAAACAGTCCGTGAGGGGAGAAGTTTCCCCGAAGTATAGAAGTGTAAGATCTTCCGCTTTCTTGTCGAGGAGAGCCTCACAGCAAACCTTTAAGTTTTTTATCAATTCCGGTTTGTTGATCACCGGCATTGGTTTTTCTTTCGTGCTCGTCTTCAGCGGTATAGCTTTCGTTGGGTGATTATGGAAGCGACTGGCGTGGGAACCAGTTCTTGAAAAGGTAAATGATCGTGAATGCGGTTTCTGACTTCGGAAGAAGAGACTTCGAATTCGCGGGTGTTGAAAGAACGCATACGAAGATCGGTTAGTTCGGGGGGAGGCGACAGTTGGTGTCCGGGACGAGCGAGCACGAGGAACTCCGTTTCTTTCGAAAGTTCTTCGATGCGTTGCCAGCGGGGAAGCTTTTCTAATTGGTCCGCTCCGATGATTACGGAGAAGATCGCGTCCGGCATTTTGCGTTTGAGCATTCTCAGAGTGTCCAAAGTGAAGTTCGTACCACCTTCTTGAATTTCTACATCGATGGCTTCTAGGCCCGGACTGTCGGCGACTGCTGCGCTTACCATTGCAAATCGATCGGTTGGGGAGGCTGCGTAGGAGTGGTCTCGCAGGGGGGCTCGGTTGGCTGGAGAGAAAAGGATGCGGTGGAGCTTTGCTTGTTCGAGCAGGTCCTTGGCGAGTTCGAGGTGACCGTTGTGAATGGGGTCGAAACTGCCTCCATAAAATCCGATGTGTTGCGAAGTGTCCGCAGGCATGGCCATGTCACAGGGATCTTCCTTCCGACTTTTCGAAAAGAGTGAACATGCGTCCCTTCCGGAAAAGGGTTACTTGGCCCGAGGAGGAAACGACCAATGCAAGAGCGTTCGTGACGTATGTGATGGCGGCTGCGGCTGCATGACGTGTGCCGAGACCGCCCGGAAGCTCTATTTCGTCTGCCCGGGCCTGTACCATGCTGCCGGCGGATTCGACTACGCCGTCTCCGCGAATGATGAAAGCGCCGTCGATGTACGCCAACTCCTTGATGGTTTCGTCCATAAAGGGGTTGAGCACATTTCGGTCTTCTTCGTCGTATCCGTGGAAAGGATTGAGGATGAGTGGCTTTACTCGTTTTTTTACGGATTCGTGGTCCCCTAGAACAAACAAGGCTCCGATGGATTTCCCCTCTCTGCCTGTCGACGCTAGCTCAGTGGCCAAGGCGATTAGGCGCTCCAATGCGGCTGCAGAAATATCGTGGGGCAACATTTCTTCTCCCGGAGCTACGACCGACTCGAATTCTTCGTCCACCTCCACTACCAGCAAGGTGTCGAGTTGGCCGCTGCCCGGTATGCCTCCGATGCAACATACGCGATCCTCCAAGCCGAAGACGCCTCGGGTCATGCCCAACAGGATGGCGGCGCGAAGCTGGGAAAGGCGAGCCCGAGAATGAGCCCGCACCGCAAGAACTGCATCCGCTCGGTGTAGGACCAAGTCATCTTCCGACACATTTTCTCCGGCGACGATTACCTTGAAACCCGGAAAATTTAAACGAGGGGCGAGCGCGGGAGGGAATACGTCGGCAAAGACTAAAATCGACGAGCACTCGGCCGCTTTTGCAATTTTGGCGGCTTCGTCGGTCAGCAGTTTATTGAACTTGGTGCGGCGGCGAGCGGGGCGATCGTCGGTTCCTGCGAAGGTGGATCTTACGGCCTTGCGGAACTCGCTGACCTCCCGAGCCATCCACAGGGGGTCCATGACCGCCTTGTCCTGAAAGTTTCGGGCAAGAGTGGCGAGAAACGATAGGTAGTTTTGAGCCTTTTCGTTGGCGAGCAACATGAAGACGAAGCGTACTTCCTCGTATGTTTCCTTTCCCTCGAAAGCTAGTCCCGCCGGGCAACGCCCGATGGCGAGGGCGTAGGACCTTTTCATGGGAATTCTGGCGTGGGGAAGAGCTACGCCTTCTCCCAAGTAACTGGTCAGTGAGGCTTCTCGATCCAATAGTTCCTGGAGGATTGCCTTGCGGGGCATCTTTCTCCCAAGAACTGGAGCAAAGGTGGCTAACAATTCGGCGTAGGCCGTGGGCAAGTCCTTGCTTTTGAGGTCAATTATTCGCGAAGAGGCAATATAGCGGTCAATGCGCATGGGATTTCCGCAAGCCTTTTAGGCTCGGGCCCCTCCAAGCCTTGGCGCGACCGTTATCAACTGTCCCATTCCAGGGCGCCGCTCTTAAGTTCGTAAACGAGCCCCGCCGCCAAAATCGCCGTAAAGAAAAGCATGGGCCCGAGTATCGGAATACCTGCGGCAGCCAATTCCCGGTGCGTAAGGGTCCAAGGTATAAGGAAGACAACATCCACGTCGAAAAGGATGAAGAGCATGGCGGCGAAGGAAAACTTGACCGAGTACCGCGTCTTGCCCGATACCTCAGCCGCCAATCCGCATTCATAGGGGGAATCCTTGATTTTGCTGTGACGGGCCTTTTGGCCGAAAATATGGCTTGCTATCAATATGCCGAAACCAATTCCAAACGCCAGTAGGATTTGGATCAGCACAGGCAAGTAATCTCCTAGTTCCATAGCCTTAAATGTTGCGACTAAGCTTGCCTAAGGCAAGAGTTTTCGGACGGATTGTAGGTGGCGTATCGTATTTTCGGCACTTGCGCTTGATGGTGCCTTTGCCTTTTAATTAAGTTTCTAAAGTAAATGTTTCTACTTCTTCTCACAACCTTATACGACGATGAAAAATAATTCCAAAGAATACTGTTTCAGCATAGATGCAAAGCGTCGTGCAGGCTTCACCTTGGTTGAGATGCTCATCGTCTTGGCGATGATCGGGTTGGTGGCGGGTTTGACTATCTATAACCTAACTGGTTCTTTCGAGGCAGGCAAGATCAATAC
>JACNJI010000219.1 GCA_014382645.1 Verrucomicrobiota bacterium
CGCCCCGTGTGCTTGGCCACCCATTGGCCAAGGTTCTGGTCGGGTACGAAGAGGATTTCCTTGTCGGCAGGTACCTGCTCGACGATTTTCACGGCGTTGCCGCTGGTGCAGATTACGTCGCTGAGGGCCTTTACGGATGCCGAGCAGTTTACATAGGCGACGACGTAGACGTCGGGGTTTGCCTCGCGGAAGGCAGCCAGTTTTTCCGCCGGGCAGGAATCGGATAGGGAGCACCCGGCGTCGATGTCGGGAAGTAGCACGGTTTTCCCCGGATTGAGGATTTTAGCTGTCTCGGCCATGAAGTGGACGCCGCAAAAGACGATGACCTCGGCGTCGGTCTCGGCGGCCTTGTAGGCGAGCCCGAGGGAGTCGCCCACGAAGTCGGCGATTTGCTGGATGGGTTCGACTTGGTAGTTGTGGCAAAGGATTACCGCGTTGCGTTCCTTTTTGAGCCTTAGGATTTCCTCCTGTTCCGGGCTTAGTGGAGCTGGCTCGTCTTGCTTTCGAAAGATGAGTGGGGATGGGAGGGCGGAAGCTGTCGCGATGGCCATTTTCGCTTGGGTTTTCGGATGATTTGTTTAGAAGCCGAGGGAAGGTCTCCGTCGATCACTTGTTTCTTTCGCAAGCTCCGCTTTGTTGGAATTGCGGGCATTCCGCGCGAACCTGCAGTCGCTGGTCCTGAACATCCAGCCCGAGCTTTTCGGAAACTGTTTTCCCGTACCATTCCATGAAGGGAGCGTCTACCTCGTAGATGGTATCGCAATCCGAGCACACTACCTGAGCCTTGAAGTTTTCGGAGCTCAGATTGACGGTGTAGAACTTGTTGTCGTGGCCGACGTCGACTTCGCGGATCACACCGCTTTCCACGAGCAAGGGGAGGCTCCGGTAGACGGTGGCGCGGGAGACGGTGTCGTCCAGATTGCGCGCATGATCGAGAAGTTGTTCAGCCGTGAAATGGCCGTCCTCCTCGAACAGGGCATCGAATATTCCCCTGCGCTGACCCGTGACCCGGAGTCCTTTGCTCGTTAGGAAGGTGGAAAAGCCATCCCAAGCTTCCTCTACTTTCTTACTTTTTTTGCGTTTAGCCATGTGCGGTAGGTTAAGACTAAAACCCTTCTATGGTTTGGTGCGGCCGAGCGTCAACTTTATTGAGACTCAATTGAGACTCAATTGGCGTGATCTCCCTGTTTCTTCTCCGAAGTGTGCGAAAACCTGCAAATGATTGGGCAATCGATTCGATGTTCGCTCCGCGAGTTTTTTTCATTTTCGTACCTTCCGTCTTGGCTTTTCCGAATGGTGGGGCAATAAAGTCGAACCAAGCAAATGGTAATCAAAGTTAACGAACATCTCATACCCGATTGGGCGATCGAGCGACAGGCGGAGGCTCTTTTTGAAAACGTGGCCAAGGGCATGCCCGGCAAACCGCGGGAAGTGGTCTGGCTTGCCGCCATGGACGTGGCCAAGGATCGCTTGATCGATCAGGCGATCATGGCTCAGGAGAGCAAGCGGAGGAATTTTTCCGTGGACGAGGCAGAGGTGAAGCGCGAGACCAAGCGCTGGATGAAGCAGAATGGGGGAAAGAACGCCTTTGCCCAAGCTAACAACCCGACCATCCGCAATGCCGATGATCTTCGCAGGGAAATTATCTCCCAGCGTCATTTCAATCAATTGCTGGAGGAGGAATCCGCTTGCGAGCCTCCCACCGATCAAGAAGTCCGCGATTATTACGAACAGCGCCCCGATCTCTTTCGAGGGGAAACCACCTTGCACGCCTCCCATATCCTCAAGCGTGTAGAAACCCCCGATGAGGAGTCCTCGGCGGAAGAGGCCATTCGCGAGATTGCCAAACGCATCGTTTCGGGGGAGGACTTTTCCGCATTGGCCAGTGAGTGTTCCGATTCACCCGAGCAGGATGGCGATCTTGGCACCTTTGGCCGCGGTCGGATGGTGCCCGCCTTCGAGCAAGCCGCTTTTGCGTTGAAGGAGGGCGAGGTGAGCGAACCCGTGCGGACGGAGTTTGGCTTGCACCTAATCAAGCTGCACGCTCGCAACGAACCTGAGACTGCTCCTTTTGAGGAGGTGAAGGAACAAGTGCTTTCCTTCCTCCACGAGCGCCGCAAGGATGGGGTGTTCGATTCCTTCCTTGATGGTCTCAAGGAAAAAGCGACCATCGAGAAAGTGACCGAGGATGCTTAAGGGCTAACCTCTGTCCCTCAATCGCTCCAGTATACTCGTGGTGGCCTTGGATTGGTTGAGGGCGTATAGGTGAAAGCCGGGAGCACCTCCGTCGAGCAGACCTTTTATTTGCTCGTATGCCCAATCCGCCCCCACTTCCTGAACTCCGTCCTTCCCCGCTTCCTCCAGTCGCTTCTCCAACTCGGGCGGCAGTGCCGCCCCGCACATCGAGGAGAATCGTCGAATCTGGGCCAAGGAGAGCACAGGCAGCAAGCCGGGAAGAATGGGAACCTCGATGCCCGCTTGGCGACATCGCCTAACGAAATCGAAGTAGAATTCGTTGTCGAAAAACAACTGTGTGGTCACGAAGTCGGCCCCGCAGGACACCTTGTGGGCAAGGCGTTGAACATCGTCCCCGGCGTCGGGAGATTCCGGATGTTTCTCCGGGTAACCCGCCACCCCGATCCCGAAGCTCGGAAGGTTTCGACGGATGAGGCGAACGAGCTCGTCGGCATGAGAGAAGCCTCCCGCCACCGTTTGAAAACTGGTTTCTCCCTTTGGCGGGTCACCTCGCAGAGCCATCACGTTGCGAAATCCCGCGGACTCGAAATCCTGTAGGATGTCCATCAACTCGGCTTCCTTGTGCCCCACGCAGGTCAAGTGAGGCATTACCTCGAAGCCGCATTGCTCCTTGAGCATGCGGGCGTATTTCAAGGTTGTGGCTCGAGTCCCGCCACCCGCGCCGTAGGTGATGGATACGAAATCCGGCTCGTAGCTTTGCAGCGCTTGGGCTGCCCGCAGCATACGTTCGCCCGCGGCATCGTCTCTGGGCGGGAAAAACTCCACCGAGAACAAGGGTTTGCCCAAGGCGAATCTTTCTACCACGGTTTTAGTTTCGTTCATAAACGCATCAATGTATCATGATGCGTTGATGCGTTGCAAGACGCAAAGCCATTTTGGTTCAACGATAGGCCCGGGTGGCGGCCAAGGCATTGCGAACCGATTCGAGGTAGCGGCCGACGTTGTCGCGTGGCCTCACGAATTGGGCTCGCTCGAGTAGTTCTACGGCTTCCGCGTACTTCCGAGACTCAACTTTCATCCGGGCATGCTCGACGGCGGCATCAGCCTCGTATTTCTGGACCTTGGCAGCTCTCTCGAAGTTTATGGCGGCGGTAGCGTGATCTCCCTCCTTCCATGCCAATCGTCCAAGCAGGAGGAGCGCTCTGCCGTCGAGTGGGTTTTTGCTTAGAATGTTGCGTAGGATTTCCGCCGCCTGGGCTTCTTTCCCCGTAGTCAAGAGCACTTTCGCCTTGAGCGAAAGGAGACGCAGGTTTTCTTCTTCGCTAAGCCCTTGATCGAATTTTTTCTCGATGCGCTCAAGGTAGTCGAAGGCGGCCTTATAGGAGCCCCGATCAATTAGGATGGCGGCGACTCGCATGAAGCGATCGGGCGAAAGGTTGCCCTGTTTTTGAAGCGCTTCCTGATAGTCGTCTAGGGAAAGGCTGTGGAGATCGAGATTGTGATATACGTCTCCAAGCAGCAGCAAACCGTTGAGATCGAGTTGATCCATTCGGCGAAGAATTTCCAGAGCCACGGCTGCTTTCTTGGGTTTGTCCAAGGCGATGAGCGTGTTGGCGCGGGCCCGGTGGCAAAAGACGTCGCCGGGGTTTCGCTCAAGCAGTTCGTCCAAGAGGGCTAGGGCCTCGCGATGGCGATCCGTGGCCAGCAGGCAATTGACCAATCCGTTGCGAGCTTCCTTGTTCTCAGGCACGCGAAGGATGGCCATGCGATAAGCGTTCTCGGCCGAGACGTAACGTTCCAGCGCGTAGTGGCAGTAACCGAGCGCAACGAAGGTGACGCCATCGCCTTCCCCGAGGGAAAGGGCTTTGGCGAGGTGTTCGGCGGCATCATCGAAATCCCCTTGTCGAATCAGTACGTATCCGAGATTCTTATGGGCTCTGAGGAAGTTCGGGAATTTCCGAATGGCCTGTTCGTACCCGACTGCCGCACGACCGAGGCGATCCGATTGGAAATGCATGGTGGCGAGGGCGAAGTCGAGGGCGGCACTGGACTCGAGGCTTGTCTTGCCTGCCAGATAGGTGATGGCTTCCTGCAGGTCTTGCTGAGCCTTCGCCACGACTTCCCCTATCATTTGTTGCTCGGATCTAGTTATCTTGGGTTCGACTTCGGTCCGGAATCCGTAGTCGCCCATGAAGCTCCGGACAAATTCCGGGCTGGTCCAGAAATCCCTGGTGAGCCGATGTTCCGGCGCGGCGAACAATTTCGCCGAGACGATGATCTGGACAACGACCAGTGACCATTGACGAAAACGCTTCATTCTTCCGAAAGCTTGAATTCCAAGGGGAGAAAAAACTGTACTTTCACGGGCTTTCCGTTTCGCAAGGGAGGTTCGTAGGTTGATTCTTCCGCTGCCCTTATGGAGGGTTCCACGAAGTCCGGATGGCTTGAGCTTACAACCTCCTGAACCTTTACGACGCCTCTTTCGTCGATCAATACGAGTAGCTTTACCTTACCTTTGACGCCACGTCGCAGAAGGTGACCGGGATAACGTAGGCGACCACGCTTCAATACGTTCGGGATGCGGTCGAGTTCGTGAAGCTTGAACACGAATTCGCCTACCACGTCACCGGGGGCGAGGTCGAAATCCTTCATCGCGAAAACCGCTCGAAAATCTCCGGGGCCCACTTTC
>JACNJI010000484.1 GCA_014382645.1 Verrucomicrobiota bacterium
GGCGGGGAATGGTCGCGATCGCAAATTATGCCCTGGACGCAAACTTCAAATTGTGCCCAATTCCGATATAACCTTTGGCGGAACCTTCGCAACATGCGGTTTCTCTTTCTTATCGGAATGATCCGGATGCAAGCCTATTTGACAGTTCGGAATGGGAACAGGGCGGAGACCTCCATGGCTTCTCATTTGACAAAGGAAAACTTTCTGATTTAATGAACTACATTCAACCGCCCCATTTCCCCGCAAAGATTACAATTCATCTTTCCAATGCAGGTCAGTTTACTCAAATCCAAGCTACATCGTGCCACGGTCACATCCGTGGCACCCGATTATTCGGGCAGTCTCTCTATAGACGAAACGTTAATGAAAGCGGCAGGATTATTGAACCATGAAAAGATTTTGGTCGGGAACATTACAAACGGAGAACGTTTCGAAACCTATGCCATACCAGCCTCCCCTGATTCCGGAGAAATTGCCCTGAACGGGGCTGCCGCCCACAAGGGATCGCCTGGCGACTTACTCGTAATCCTAAGCTTTGTCCAGCTAGATCCCGATGAGGCCGCCGACTGGGAACCCAGAGTGGTAATCGTTGGAGATGGAAATAAGTCCTTTGAAATGAAAAACAACTGACGTTCTCTTACTTTCTATTATACTATGATCGACTACAAGCTGTTCATTCCCGGCCCAATAAATGTTTCCGAGGAAACTTACCGAGCCATGGGAACTCCTGTAATGGGACATCGCAGCACCGACTTTGTAGAGCTATATAGGTCAGTACAACCGAAGTTACAGCGTATCTTCGCGACAGAAGACCCGGTATTTCTGTCCACTTCCAGTGCGTGGGGAGTGATGGAAGGCGCAGTGCGTAATCTTTGTGCGAAAAAAGTACTCAACTGCATGTGCGGCGCTTTTTCCGACAAATGGTACGACGTCTCCAATCGTTGCGGAAAGGACGCGGGACAACTGAAAGTGGAATGGGGGCAACACATCGACCCCGGAAATCTACGAACGGCCCTGTCTTCGGGAGAGTACGATGTCGTCACTCTCGTCCACAACGAGACCTCTTGCGGCATGATGAACCCCCTTGCGGAGATAATGGATGTCCTACGAGAATTCCCGGAAGTCGTCTCCGTCGTAGACACGGTGAGCTCCTTTTCTGCCGTTCCCATTCCGAAAGACGAACTGGGGATCGACGTATTACTAACGGGTACACAAAAAGCCTTGGCGATGCCTCCCGGATTGGCCTTGCTGTCAGTTTCCGAACGAGCGATGAAGCGGGCCGCACAGGTGGATGATCGAGGCTATTACTTCGATTTTTTGGAATTCAACAAGAATCATGAAAAAGGGATGACCCCGAGCACCCCCGTCATTCCACTCATTCATGCGCTGGAACACACCTTGGACAAGATCTTCGCGGAAGGTATGGAAACTCGATTCGCCCGACATGCACGGCTCAACGACAAGGTGCGGGCTTGGGTTTCGCAGCAGGGACTAGCACTTTTTCCCCAGGAGCAATATGCATCGCGTTCTCTAACATGCGTAAAAAACACTCGAAACATCGAGATCTCCGCCCTTAATGATGCCAAGAAGAAGGAGAAGAAATTTGCAATCGACGTGGGTTACGGCAAAATCAAAGGCCAAACCTTTCGCATATCCAACATGGGTGACGAAACCGACGAAACGATCGACGAATTACTCACGGCTATCGACGAGTTACTTCCCCGATTCCTGCCTTCCTGAGCCCCTCCGCTTAGGTAATGCGTTAATATAGGTTCACGAATAACAATAACTGTTTCATGAAAAGACTTATCATTGCGGAAAAACCCAGTGTAGCGAAAGACCTTGCGCGCGTTCTTGGCAATGTGCCAAAGGATGGCGACAGATACGAAGACGAAGATCTTGTGATAGATTGCGCTCGGGGCCACCTCGTCGAGTTGTTTATGCCCGACGATTTTGACAAGAATCTCAAGAAATGGCGTTTGACCGACTTGCCCATCGTGCCCGAGAAGTTTCAGCTAAAGCCGATTCAAAACACAAAAAAGAAATTCAACGACCTGAAGAAATTGTTGAATCGAAGCGATGTGGGCGAGATCGTGAATGCTTGTGACGCCGGTCGTGAGGGAGAGCTTATTTTCACCTATGTTTACGAGTTAGCCGGATGTAAAAAGCCCGTGCAGCGACTTTGGATGCTATCGATGACCGACCAGTCGATCCAAGATGCCTACAAGCAGCTTAGACCTGGTGCAGAGATGCAATCCTTGCAGGATGCCGCTCGCTGCCGATCCGAATCAGACTGGCTGATCGGCATCAACGGTACACGTGTCGTGACCCTAAGGAAGAGCAGAGGGAAAAGTCGACAGATGGTTACCGTTGGTCGGGTACAGACTCCCACCCTCTCTTTGGTTGTGACTAGAGACCTAACCATTCGCAACTTCAAGCCTCGTAAATACCACCGAATCACAGCCAAGTTCGGCATCCGTGAAGGCGAATACGAGGGGGTCTACCAACGCACTCCTTTTAGAAAGGACGAGGACAACGAACACGACCGAGTGGACCGAGTCTGGGACGAAGAGTCGGCAATCGCCTTACACGAATCGCTAACCACGGCAGATGAAGCCGAAGTGACCGAAAACAAGCGGCGCTCACCCCAGCAATCGGGTCGACTTTTCGACCTGACTACCCTGCAACGCGAAGCGAATCGCCAGTATAGTTTCTCCGCCAGTCGCACCCTGCAACTAGCTCAGTCCCTTTACGAGCGCCACAAAGCAATCACTTATCCACGTACCGACTCCAAAGCTCTTCCCGAAGATTATGTCGGTACATGCATAGATACCATGCAGAATCTAGCTGGAGAGCTAAAACCTTTTACCCAAAAACCGCTAGACAATGATTGGATCGATGGAGACAACAAAAAGATTTTCAACAACAAGCAAATCAGCGATCACTTCGCCATAATTCCCACCAATCAGCCATCTGCGAGCCTGAACGACAACGAGAAGAGAATCTACAACATGATCGCAAAACGATTCATTGCGGTCTTCTATCCTCCGGCCCAATGGGATGTCACCACCAGAAAAAGCATCATCGGCGAACATTCCTTCAAAACCGAGGGTCGAGTACTTGTTGAAGCATCGTGGCTGGCCATTTACGGAAAAGACAAGCAGCCCGAAGACACTTTGCCCGCTCTCAGCGAAGCTGACGGAAATCGTGCATCGATTAAGGAGATGAACCTCGTCGCCGAGGAGACAAAGCCACCAGCCTTATACACGGAAGCTAGCTTACTCGCCGCCATGGAGGGTGCGGGAAAACTAGTCGAGGACGAGGAAATGGCTGAGGCGATGAAGGAAAAGGGACTGGGAACGCCTGCGACCCGAGCCTCAACGATCGAGCATCTCATTTCCGAAAAGTACCTTAATCGAGAGAAAGCGAAAATTTCTTCGACTCACAAGGGAGAAGACCTTTGCATATTCCTAAAGACAGTTGGTGCCGACATCCTCACCAGTCCGAGCATGACGGGGGAATGGGAATACAAACTGCGTCAAATCGAGGAAGGTCAGTTCAGTCGGGAACACTTCATGCGCGACATCGCTCAACTGACCCAATTAGTCGTCCAACGAACCGTCGACTTCAAGGAATCGACCGACGACATGCAGGAAACAGTGCTTACTTCTCCTATCGACGGTTCCCCACTATTTGAAGGACTCGCTTACTATCAAACCAAAGCGGGGGACTTCCGTATTGCCAAGTCATTCGCCAGCAGACGCCTCGAACTTGATGAAGCTTCGACCCTTATCAAGGAAGGTCGGATCGGCCCATTGGATGGCTTTACGTCAAAGGCAGGACGCCCTTTCTCCGCTATGCTGAAATTAGATGAGGACAACAAGGTAACCTTCGTGTTCAACGAAACCCCGGGTGGAGCGAATGCCGACGACCCCACCACCATAGTAGATGCACCAGTTGTCGGCGAATGCCCAATATGTAAAGGGGAGGTTCGTGAAACCCCGAATTCCATTGTCTGCATCAAAAATCCAATCGTATCCAAAGGGAAATGCAAATTCCGCGTCACGAAAACGTTACTCGACCTAAAAATCCCGCCTGAAGAGCTAAGAGCACTCCTCAACGATGGAAAGACGAGCCTTCTCAAAGGATTCATGTCCCGCAAGACTCGACGCCTTTTTGATGCAACTCTCGTCCTCAAGGAAGACGGTGGTATCGGATTTGAGTTCCCGTCAAAACCCAAACGCGCTGCCTCTGCCTAGACAAAGACCTACCGCACTCGAAATCGAATCATGCCGCCAATCTACGCCTATCGCGTGATTGAAGAAGATGGAGAAGGTGAAATCTTCGAAATCGAGCAAAGCCTAGGTTCCACACCCATCTCCGAGCACCCACTCACTGGCAAATCGGTCGTGCGGATATTGGATTCCCCCAGCTTGAGCTTGAAGCACAGCGAGGAAAAGGAGCGTCGAATGCTTTCCGCCGACAACCTAAACAAGTCCGGTTTTTCTCGCTACGAACGCGATCCGGGCTCAGGAGTGTACCACCAGACCGCAGGAAAAGAAGGTCCGAAGGAAATCAACCGAGAGGATTAAGGCATTGCCAGATAATTCGTGTTGAGATAAGGATATATACCATGAACGTCATGCGTAAACCAAAGTGGCTGAGAGCCAAGCTCCCCACCGGTCCTGGCTATGTTTCCGTGCAAAACATCGTGGATGACAACCAGCTTCACACCGTTTGCCAAAGCGCTCAATGTCCCAATATGGGGGAATGCTGGTCACGCGGCACCGCCACCCTCATGATTCTTGGCAACGTCTGCACACGAACCTGTTCCTTCTGCTCAGTGGAAAGCGGACGCCCTCCGGAGCTTGACCTCGCCG
>JACNJI010000485.1 GCA_014382645.1 Verrucomicrobiota bacterium
CGGAATTAATGGAGCGATACGGATTGGTGGTCGAGTTTGCCGTTATCGATACAGGATCGGACGACCGTACGAGAGAGGTGGCGTCCGCTTACGGCGCAGATGTTTACCTTGCCGCCGACATTCTTCCGGAAATGGGCAACAAACGCGGCAAGGGCGAGAATCTGTGGAAAGCCATCTATCAGCTAAAGGGAGATGTCATCTGCTATGTCGACGCCGACATATCCAACATTCACCCTCGCTTCGTCTACGGTCTAGTGGCTCCGCTGATCCAATGTGACGAAGTAAAATACGCAAAAGCCTTTTATGACCGACCGCTAAACTACTCCTCCGGTCTGCGACCCAGTGGTGGCGGACGCGTCACGGAAATTCTGATACGCCCTCTATTTTCCTTGTTCTATCCCGAGTTGGCCAATGTCATCCAACCCTTGTCGGGAGAATACGCCGCCCGGCGAGAAGTCTTGGAGCGCATCCCCTTCCCCATCGGCTATGGCGTTGAAACCGCACATCTACTGGACCTCTATCAAGAATACGGCATTGAAGCATTTGCCCAGACGGACCTCGATCGCCGAGTACACCGTAATCAGACAACCAACGCGCTTGGCAAAATGAGCTTCGGGATCCTCCAGACCTTTCTCAATCGCTTACGATCTCATGGTCACATCGACCAACTGCCTGACATGGAGACTATCTACAGGCAGTTCGAAGTCGAGGAAGGTCACTATCGACAACTCACTCACAAAGTAGTGGAAGAGGAACGCCCGCCAATGATCGAAGTGGAAGCCTACCTTGCTCGACGCAAGCTATCCAAACAACCGTAGAGTCAAACACCTCCATCTTGAAGATTGCCGTCGTCCATTATCATCTTGAACCCGGCGGTGTAACCCGAGTCATCGAAAACACCTTTGACGCTTTCGAGCAATCTCCGGAAAGACCCAACTTCGTGGTTCTTTCGGGTCGCCCTTATTTCGGCCAAAAAATAAAAGACATAGCCGTTGTCGAGGGACTCGATTACAGCAATCCCTCACAAGCTCCGGACCCAACCCACCTGCGAGAAAGTCTCGAAAAGGCAGCAAAGGACAGTCTGGGAACCGCACCCGACCTGTGGCACGTGCACAACCATTCTCTCGGGAAAAATCCCGCATTGACCGAAGCCATTTACCAACTGGCCGAACGGGGACATCCGCTACTGCTTCACATTCACGACTTCGCGGAGGACGGGCGACCGGGAAACTATCGCGCCCTCTCAGCAGTTCGCGATCGCCTCTATCCTTCGGGTTCTCATATTCGATACGCAGCGCTCAATCGACGTGACCACCATTTTTTAGCCGATCTGTCTTCCGACCATCCCGCCCCGATCCTCCTCCCAAATGCTATTCCCGAACCAGCGCATGCTAAGTCTCCTTGTGAAAAAGTTGATCTTCCCGAACAGTTACACCTTTACCCCGTGCGAGCGGTTCGACGGAAAAACCTCGGCGAACTCGCGCTCCTAGCCGCCGCCCATTCCGATCTTCATTTCGCGAATAGTCTCGGGCCCACTAATCCTGAATTCCGTCCTAAATACGAAAGATGGAAGGCCTTTTCCGCCGAACTAGATCTGCCTCTCACTTTTGGCATTGGCGAAAACCCGGACCTTTCCTTCTCCGAAGTAGTAAACGCCTCACAGGCTTTCGTCACCACAAGTGTAGCAGAGGGTTTCGGATTGGGATTCCTCGAGCCTTGGACCTTTGGGAAAAACCTGTTCGGCCGTAACATTCCCGAAGTCACGAAAGACTTTAAGGCCTTGGGCCTGGAACTCGATCATATGTACTCCCGCATGAATCTTCCCCTCGACCTTCTCCCTGAACAAGAAATTGAAAGCCGAATCACCTCGGCACTAAAGAAGCTTTACGCCGACTACGAACGACCGCTCCCGGAAAAAGCCTTGGATCTGGCAAAAAACTCCATTTGTCGGGATGAGCAAATCGACTTTGGCCGTCTCGATGAACCCTTTCAGGAAATTCTGGTTTCCATCGTCGCCGACAGCCCCGATCTCGCTGGTGCAATTCGAGCTCAAGCCAACCTCGGGATCCTTTCGAACAAGACGCGGGAAGCGAACTGTTCTGCAGTTCGCAAAAACTTTTCTCAGCATGCTTACGCCGAGCGTTTATGGACCGTCTACAAAGAACTGGCGGCCTCTAAACATGATCCCGTGGATAATCTGGACGGGAATGTTCTTCTGAAATATTTTCTAAACCCCGCACGAATAAATCTCCTGCGGACAGAGTGAAGACCAAGACATCACCGGCTTTATGGCGCCAAGCCCAAGCCGGATGCGAGCAAGCGGATGAGATTAACGAAATCGGGTTCTCGCCAAGTTCCTTCAACGACAATCGGCTCCAGTTTCAATAACCGATACCCCATCTCCTGCTTGCCTTCCGATAGCATGCCGGCTGCATCCAAGATTAAGCCGAAGTTTCCTTTCGCCCCAATTGTCAGTGAAAGCTTTTGTTTGCCGCTCTTAAAAACTTCGCCGGCACCTCGAACAAAAAAATCGTCGGCGAGAAGAAACAATTCCTGAATCTCTACTTTGCCTTCGATGGTACGCCGGGTACGTAGTCTAGCCTCCACGACATTAAACTCGGCAGGCAAAAGACAAAAACGACTTAGAATTTGACTCTTGTCAGTAGCCAAAATGGGTTCGGCGCCCAATACTCGAGCGAAACTCTCACGGAAACTGTCCATTCGAGCTGAACTGTTTGCATCGGTCAAGGTAGTCAGAGAACAAGCCTTTACCACGGCATCGACCTCACCCACAAAACCTGATTCAGGAACAAAAGATCCGTTAGCATCCCAGTCCAGCAATCCATTCAATCGAAAAAACGAATCCTCGAACAAACCGACTCGGCTTGCGTTCCAATCTCTTCCGGAAATTAGCAAATTGTCCATAACCGGGCTTAACGCATCATCATCACTCCATTCCAAGCGACCTCGACACATGATGTTTCCTCCTCCGGTTTCACCCTCAATCCGGATGTCGAAGACACCTGAATCAGAGGCATTCGCCTCTCCGGTCACTTTGGCTATAGATAGATTGTCACCAAGGTTAAGGAACCCGAGGTCCAGTTGCCAATTTCTCGAAATCATCCCAATGAATTCTCCCAAGTTCCTTGGCGAACCTTTCGCGTCTTCAGGAGAAAAGCAAAGTAAGAAAGAAGCCAAGTCGAGGGCGACCAAGTTCTCTCCAGTTAGTTTGGCAGCAGGAGAATCAGGAGCAAAATCGACTTCCACACGGGTTGCTGCGGATCGCCCCTCCAACCGTAGTCCGACCCACTTGGAAAAATCGTGCAAACTCCCTTCCCCGGTGAAACGGAGTCCGGCCTTGAAGGACGGCATCTGACCTCCTTCATTCAGAAGAGCCCCTTGCCCGGAAAGAAATCCGTCCATCTCGATTGATAGCTTTTCTCCGGAACGCACTTTGAGATTGTTTGTTCGTAATCGCCCCTCCGAAAGATTCCGAAATGCGGGTAATCCGATTGTTGCCAATTGAGTCAAGTCCACATCCAAGTTGGCGGACTGCACCTGCCTTACCACACTAGCGTTTGCTTCTTCGTCCCTAGCTAGGGTCAACGCAATGTCGCCCGTCGCTATTTCAGTTCCCTCGACAAGTAAGTGCAAGTTGGACAATTCCAGTTCACCTCCACCTTCGGGTAGAGAAAGAAATTTGAGGACTGTACGTAAGTTCAAGTTTTCCCCCACCATCTTTGAATTTTGAAAGACGCGGACATGATCCACTTCGACCCGATCCGAACGGAATCCAAGTCTACCGTCCTCGAAAAAAACCGTGCCGTTCCCTTCAAACAAGTCTCCCTGAAAACGGCCACTCCGCCAATTCAGCAGACCATCTACAGGTAATTTCTTCACCGAAAGACGAAAGACGTCGGCATCCTCTCCGCTTATCGTAGCGAGACTAAGCTTCCCTTGGTGAAAGGATACTCTCACGGGACCTAACCCTTGAACCTTGAGTTGACGTTCTTTCGAGGTAGTGGAAAGGCTTCCTTCAAAGACATCAAGTTCAAGAGCTCCCCTTTTCCACCCACCTGCCAACTTCATTTTTCCTTGAGCACCTACTTCCCCAAAAACTTCGCCGACGCCTCCGGGCGGGAAAAGATTTATAAGCATTTCCGCTCCCGGTACACATTCAAGGGAAAAGGTCACGGGGATATCCTCGTCATGGGAAAAGATTGCCTCGACGAATCCCGACATTTTCGCCCAGTCTTCTCCTTCTCGCCTCAAATCGAGATGAGTAAATCGAGACAAAGCGCCATCGGCATCGAACTCGGCATCCAATTCACCGGAGAAGGAAACCGCAGGTGGGAAATAGGTTAAAAATCTACCCAGGCGAAATCCATCGGCAACAATACGCGTCAAAGCTTTTTCCCGACCGACTTTCCAAGGTTGCCTGGACTGTAGTTGAAGTCTTTCACCCAATTGATCCGAAACTTCCGCTGAAATTTCAAGAATGCTCAAAGTATCGTTTGCATCCAACAAGAAGCGCGCCGTTGCATCAGTCTTAACAACGCCTTCGTCGCGAAACAGAAAAGACGACACTTCGGACGACAAGGCGACATCGCCCTCGATGGAGTTAGTCGACGGATGCCAAACAATCTCCCCACCGACTGAAGCTTGGGCGTTAAACAACGCCATAGCGGGAAAGTAAGGTACAAAATCAGCTCCGACCATAGAAGCATTCCAGTCCCCTGAAAAAACAGTTTCTCCAATAAGACGTTTCACTTCAAGATTTAGTAAAGGGATTTCCCTGTCCCCGACACGTAAGGAAAAACCCTGAGAATCAGAAGGTGCAAAAGCTTGGAGTTGAGCACTTTCCGGAAATAAAATGT
>JACNJI010000486.1 GCA_014382645.1 Verrucomicrobiota bacterium
GGGTGATAATTCGGACTTCAATGGATCATATGTATTGAAAGTCCCCGGCGGCACTTACAAGATACAAGTAGAAGCCGATGGATACGAGCCGGCATTCCGCATTGTGAACGACTCGGGCACTGGAGGATGGCGTAACAGCACATGGGAAAAGGGTGCTCCCGTGACCCTGACCGATGGCAATACCACAACTCTGGCAAGAGTCGCACTTAAAGCCTTTGAGAAAAGTGAAGCCGAACGATTCGGATTCGCATGGATGGATAACGACGAGGAAGACGGAGAAGAGGCGGGACCTGTTCCTGCCGGCGCAAAGATCAGCGGCACAGTGAAGACCAAAGACGGCACCGCAGTGCCTAAGGCCCGGATTATCGTGCACACCAGAGACTATTTGTTATGGCTAGACCATGTGAATACTCGGGCAGACGGAAGTTTCGAACTAAAGAATTTACCGGCAAGAGATGACTGGGTAGTTTTCGCCGAACCTCCCTTCGACTCAGAATCATTCCGGAGTTTCCGCGAATCGCTTCCGATTGACGTCGACTTGATCGATTCAAACAAAACCGTAGACTTGGTCCTGCAATCATCTAACGTCTACGGGAAAATCCTCTTCCCTCGTAAAGACCCCGCGACAGGCGAGACTCGCAATGCTCCCCTTACCCACGCTCACATATGGGCTTTTCAAGATGATAATGGCGATGGAGTTCCTGATTTAGACTTCGACGATGCCTCAGGCAACCCGGAAACCATTACTTTTAATGAGGCTTTTAGTGAAACGGACGATAATGGCATCTTCTCTCTTAACCTTCAAGAGGCAGGTCAGTACGCCTTGCAGATTGACCTTCCTGGTCAACTCTCCGCCCTACGACCGGAACCGATTTCATTTAACGTCCGTAATCCCGATCGGGATCTGAATCTCGGGAACGCAATTCGCTTGGAATGGAAAAGCAGCGTCAAAGCCACTTCTTTCGATATAGAACGAAAGGCATCCGCCGAATCGTCCTTCAGAAGTATCTTCAGTTCTGATGAAGACAAGCCAACCGCCAAGATCACCTCGTTCGTTGATATTTCGGTACAACCCGGTGAAAGTTATAAGTATCAAGTTAAAGCCGAAACGAGTAAGGGAAGTATCACTCTCGATGAATCAAGCGTAAAGGTTTCCAACCCGATCATCTACTTGGCTCCGCCAAAGAAAACAATTACCGGTTACGTATTCGATGACTTCAATAATACCGTGACCGGCGCAGAGATCGTAGCTTGGCGAGAAGAAGGTGAGGGATGGAGTTCCATTCTCTCTGCAGCGGACGGTAGCTTTGAACTCGTTGCCGGTCCGGGCAAATGGGAAGTGACGGTATATCGTCCACACGACGTTAAAGTCGACTGGACTTACGAAAAGGAACCTAAAAGAGTTGCCTTCAGGAAAGACTCCGGAAAGGAAAGTAAGAGCGTCAACTTCACAGTCAGCAAAGCGGCGGGAGGTAAAGTTAGCGGACACATTGTAGCTCCTGCAGGCAAGACTTGGGCAGACATCTATCAATATGTTTCGGTTGACGCTTTTGACCACGAAGGTCGTGGCAACTGGACGGATCTCGACCTAGATTCCAACGGCAGTTTCGAGATACCACTACAACCGGGTAATTACGAAATTTCCTTATGGGTGTCTCCAGAACTAAAGGGCTTTGGCAGCAGCGAAATCAAGTTCGCCAGAGTGGGGAAGACCGCCCTTGTCCTGGAAAACTTCTACCTCGAGTCTCGCAATTCAAAAATCGAGGGATCGGTAAAGACCGACGGAGGAAAAGCTTTGCCTAACGTAGAAGTATGGGCATGGAGCGAAAAAGGAGGCTGGGTGTCCGACGTCACCAACGTCAACGGCGCCTACAACCTAACCGTCTCGCCTGGGCAATGGGAAGTCGGTTTCGAGTTGTTGCCTGCCGAAGATGGCAGCGTCCCACCCTACCTGCCCGCACCACCCAAAAGAGTAAAGCTAACCAATGACCAGAGCGCATCGATAAACTTCACCGCCAAAGAAGCGGGAGCAACCGTTAAAGGCGCTGTTTATGCGGGAGGTAAAGCAGCTACGGATGTAGATGCTTGGGCCTATGCTCGAGATGCAAATACTGGAGAAGAATTCGATGACATTTTGGCCGAAGTACCTGTCGATTCACGAGGTAAGTTCGACTTCCCTGCGGTACCTGGAGAATATTTTGTGGGTCTCTGGATGCCCCCTGGTTCAGGCTATGCGAACCCTGCTGAAAAGTACCTTCAACTTGATCAAAATGGTACACTTCGCGATGTCAACGGAACGGCTCTGACGGAAATCGCCTTTAATCTTGAGGCCAATGATGCAGTCGTTACGGGAACCTTGAAATTGAACGGCACAGGAGTTACTGGTCTCAGCGGAGAGGTTCATGCAGCCAAGGGTGACGGTGGGGGTTGGCAAACGACTCCAATTGAAGACAATGGCACATTCTCCATGACTTTGTCTCCGGGTCGTTGGACGCTTGGGTACTTCATCGAATCCGATGAACAGGATCGAAACTTGCCTCAACATCCACCGGAACCAATCGAAGTAATCGCATTGACAGGTGAATCCGTGTCGAAGGACTTCTCTCTTCGAAGTGCATCCGGTTCCATATCCGGCTCCATTCTTGATGAAAACAATGCTTCCATTACCTCGGGCACGGTTTTCGTATGGGCCCACCGCGAAGGAACGGGAACCCTCGACGAGTTCCGGAAAGAAGTGGAAACCGATGCCAACGGCACTTTCTCTATACCCGTACTCCCTGGCGGTAAATATGAGATTGGCGCTTTTCTTCCCGACGATCTTCGAGATAGCGGTTACCTTGAGCCAAAGGTCAAAACTGTCGATTTGTCAGCAAACGTATCCGGATTGTCTTTATCGCTAGGTAAGATTGTCGACGACAATTTTATTGAAGGCATCGTCAAGGACGACAACAATACGGCCCTAGACGGAGCATACGTGTATGCTTGGTCCGATGACGGTCGAGTGATTGAAGGCGAAACCGATGCCAACGGTTCATACAAGCTAAAAGTGCCCAAGGGTGTCGTCTGGCACGTAGGAGCAGATTATGGAGAGGTTGAAGCTAACGGTTCGGAAACCATCTACTTGGCGGAAGTTGAGTTGGATGCCGACTTGAGGAACGCGGACACTAAAAGCGAATTAAACATTACCCTCAAGAAACCAGACTTCAAAATTCCCGAAGGAACCAACGGCACCTTCGATCCCTCAAAAGACTTCGTGACCAAGCTTCCCGACGGAACTGAAGTGACAATCCCGGGTGGTGCGGCAAACGTGGCGTCGACCGAAACATCCGTTCGAGCTGTGGTAACCCCCACCGTGAAGGGTTTAACGAAATCTGCCAGTGATCAACCGACCAGCTACGCCTACTCCATCGAGTTATTTGATTCGACCGGCAAAAAAGTCGAGGGCAACTTCAAGAAAGACGTGATCTTGAAGATACCCGTAGATAAGAACGCCGCCATCGCCAAGGGACTCGATCCCGACAACATGGAGGCAAAATTCTACTCCACCACGAAAAACAGTTGGGATTCACTAAAATCCAGTACCTACGACTCAAACGCCAGTGTAATCTATGCCACGACGGATCACTTCACAAACATAGCACCAGTTTCCAATGCATCGGTTTCTGCATTGGCTACCGGATTGGCTAAGATTGATGCTTCAGCTAGTGGTGATTGGTACAACCTCTCATGGCTCGGCAACTTCTACGATGCCTTGGCGGGTTGGGTGTATCATGAAACTCACGGCTGGCTATACTCGACGGACGCAGGTTCCGGAAACTTTTGGTTCTTCGATGCCGAGCTGGGGTGGTTCTGGACAGGGTCTACATACTACGATGCGTCTTCAACCTCTCAAGCTGAGTATTTATATTCCTCAACGCACGCAGGCTGGCTCTACTTCACGACCAGCAACGGCAAGCGAAAGTTTTACCGGTATTCCGACACCAAATGGATAAACGCAGACGGCACGGACTTCACGGATTAAAACATAAGGTATTTCAACTTGAATACGGAAACCCTCGCCATTTATTTGGCGAGGGTTTCTTATTTTCGGAAATTGAATCGTTAGCGGAACAGACTCTAGAGTTTATACCAATACCGAAGGACGGTTCGAAGAAAACTAGAGGGTGCCAAACGGAAAAGCAGGGGAGCTAGACGGACTTGGAATAAGCCACCGGAATAAACTACGCCACCTTGTCTACGGCGTAAAACTCGACGCAAAGCGCGAGCGGCAACGATGGGCTCGGGGGATGCATCCAACTGTTTCTCGATTTGAGACCACGCTTGACCTTGCCGGGAATCATTTTCCGGAACGGATTCCTTTTTTACCGCTTCGTTAAAATTTGTTCGAAAATCTCCCAAACGAAAATCGGTGACGAAAGGGACATCTTTGTACTCTAAGGCCAAGCTGGCAGAAAAAGCAGAAAGACCGGCTTTCGCTGCATTATAAAGGGGCATATAGGGCAGAGGAAACATTCCTGCGATCGAACTTACGTTAACTATCCCACCACTTCCCCGCTCCACCATTTTCGGAGCAAACGCTCGACATAGCCGTATGGGTGCAGACAACAACACGTCAATTTGTCGGGTGATCTCTTGCTCTGGAAACTGACTCCAGCGGGAAAAGGTTCCGTAACCGGCATTGTTCACCAAAAGATCGGGTACTCCCTGTTCCGAGAGGTATCCCTCGACAAAGTCACGAGCGGAAGCCATGTTTGCCAAATCAAGAGACACTCCGGTCAACCCTTCCACCTTTGGTAAAAGATCAGGGTTACGAGAAACAGAGACTACTTTGACGCCTTCTCCCGCCAACATTTTGGAAAATGCCAACATGTTGA
>JACNJI010000488.1 GCA_014382645.1 Verrucomicrobiota bacterium
TTAGAAACTACCACCGAAGTACATGGATAGATCATCAGTAAACAACATTTCCGAACCCACCATTAGACTCCAGTTAAAGCCGTTGTCGTTCAGATGAATTTTGGCACCATCACTGAAGTAACCGAGACCGATGCCAAAATAAGGACGAAACATACCGTTTTGAAAGACATAGTCATCGTAATGCATTATGTAATCCAAGGTTAGCCCCCAAGAAGTTTTGTCTCCATCAGGAACCAAATCGTAGTTTCCGTATTCCAGCGCCAAACGCCAATCGGCAGACTGAGTGGCAGGACTGTTTGCCATGATGGAGAGAATATCTCCAGTATCATGTGACGATTGCTTGTCTCCATCCGCCATGGAATATCCAAATCCCAGATAGTACTCTCCAAGACGCGACTTGGCGGATACGGAAGTAAACCAGAAGAGAGACAGGAAACAAAGAAAATGACTAAAGAATACTTGTTTCATATAGAATTATACTAGAACAAGCTCGGCGGTTTATAGTCAACGAATAAATGGTCTGCAAATCCTCTAGAGCAAGGGTTTTAGAATCATTGCAGCACTCTTGAAAAGACGTGCCGCCACCTTCTTGCGGGCAAAAAAACCAAGTTGTGGAAAATTGCCAACGTCCTCCCAATTCTCGTAAAACATGGGACTGGATGGCAGTACCGGTTCCATGCCTTGCCTAAGACGAAAAGAGGAATAGATTCGAAAGGGCCAAGGATCTATAAGGGGTAAGCTTTCCGAAATTCGATTAAGAATTCTGTTGAATGTGCGAATTACTGGAAATCCCTTCTGGATCGCAATCCGATAACTATTTGCGGGCGATGCAATCAACTGGATGCTTTGGCGAAGTTTTTCAGCGAATGCCTTGTCCCTAACGATAAGACCGACTTCGGTATTGTAGTCGACCGAGCGAGGGTCAAAATTGAAGGAACCCACATAGGCGACTTCTTCGTCAATGACCATAGATTTGGCATGCATTGACAGAAAAGGAGGGGTGCGCAGGTGGTCGTTTCGGCGATCGAGTCGGTAAATAGTTTTTTCCGAAGCCTCTGAGTTGAACGGGAATGCCGGAAGGGATTTATCGATCTTGAAAGGAATCCTACGGTAATTGACAATTTCATCGTTTGTTGGTCGGCGAGAGAGAAGGGCATCGTAGGCCATCATCTTGTGAATATCCGGCGGCATCGGCTTGAATTCCCACATCTCGAAGCCAAGTTCTTCCAAATAAAGCCGCTTTTCCTTGTAATTGGCCGCATAGGTGGTCCAGCTGTCCGTTGCCGCTAGACTATTTGTTGATACGACAATCCGTAGATCGGGGTTCTTGGCTTTGATCTCACGGAAGAGAGCAATGGCTTTTTCGCTCAATACGACGTAAGGGGATTGTATGAAGATTTCTCTTTTGGCATTCGCCACTAGCTCTGCCAATTCTTGAGCAACGCTGGCTTGTGATTCGGGGGATTGAACGGTTTTGTCGGGAGAATCGAAAACCCATTTGATTTCCTCAACAAACGCCATTGGCTTGATGAAGATATCGGTGACGTAATTTTCTTCACTTGCCCTTTTCGCAAGTTCGCCAAAGAGGTGATTCAGCCGAAAGTTTTCCTTGGTAAGAAGAGATGGGAAATCTTGATCTTCTATCAGTTCACGAATATCCTCCAAATCTCTCGAGGACACGGATAAATCCGATTCCCAATACTCGCGAAAGGAATTCAGGGCAGCTTCGGGATCCGGAGTTACGACCAAGACGTCACGATCCTTGTAGTTCAAACCGATGGCACGATCGAAATAACGGTTCGCGTAGTTGCGACCTCCCGTAATTACGAGTTGATCGTCCACAATGAACAACTTGTTATGATGACGTACGTTAAAGGCGTGAAAATCGTAGGCTAAATCGGCAAGTTGTTCTATGGTGGATGGGTCCAGCTGGTTGAAGGTCGGGTTATAGAACTTAATACGAAAATTGGGGTCGAAAGAGGCGAGGAAGGCGACCATCTGGGGATCCTGCTCCCCAAACATCTGGTCGATGAGTATTTCCACCTGAATCCCGCGTTGCTTCACTGCACGCAAGAGTTCCCAAAGGACGAAACGGCCAGTTTCATCCGTTTTCCAATTGAAGGTCTGAATTCGGACGCTTTTTGTGGAGGAACGTATTAGGTTGATGCGGGCAGCAAGAGCTTCATCCCCATGATCCAAAAGCACAAGTTTCGCTTTTTTCTCGATTTCCGTTTCCTCGATGACTTTTTGCCAGAGTTCATATGTCCCCAACTGGTTGGGATTCGAAAAGTCGTCGAGAGACTTTTCCGAAGGCATGATTGCCACCTCACTTGTTCTACAACTCGCTACGCAAAATAATAAAAGTACCGCGAAGACTAATCGGTTGCAGCATTGGCAAAAAGTGTGAAGAGGGGTCATGCTCAAGTCGATAAATGCTTTAATTAGAGTAGATTATTGCCGAATCGTTACATTAGCACAATGTTCTAATTCCGATCTCGCTTCCAAAAAACAGCTCGATATTCAGCAAACCCATCCGGCGAGAATTTCACCTTAATTGGAACTATCGAGCCGAAATCGTGGGTGCCGCAAAACTGCGGCAAACATAAACGAAGATGCCAAGATGAGTGATGCCGAGATCCAAGCCACTCCCGAAAAGCCTGCCTTCGACAACACCCAGTAACCCAGAAAAGGAGCCAGCACGCCCCTTACTCCCGTAAAAGCGACATGAGCTCCCATGTACTCGGCTTCACGTCCTTTGGGGGCTAGTTTCGTCACCCACAAACTCCACGCGATCGAAGAACCACCAGTTCCAATTCCGGCTAATGTTGCTCCTATGCAAACTCCGATGAAACTCTCGGCGTTGAAATAGACAAGTGAAGCGAGAAGCAGGAATATGTTCAGCAATAGACGAAATCCGATGAAGTGGAGGTGATCGAACAACCCCCCCCAGAGGCGGGCACTCAAGATTCTAGCGATGGAAAACACGACCACGGCAACTAAAGTCACTTCCTCGTTACTCATTCCCAATCCTCCTTCGCCGGCAAGATACTCAACACGCAGTGGCAAAGTCATCAGTACCCCAAACCCCATGACCATCCACCCACAGAGCATCCGTCCGAAGAGTTTGTCCTCCCATGCGATGGAAAACCCTGAGAAAAAGGACACCTGTGTTTTCTTCGGCAGGTCCAGTGGTAGGGAAGGAATGGGAAGTAAGGTCGCCGCGGAAGCAAGCGCCACCAAGGCCATTCCCGCAAAAATCCATGAATAATTTTCCGGATTTCGGTCAAGGTACACACCAAAACCGTAAGAAATCGTCATGCCGATGAGAGCGGATACGATAATATTCCAAGACAAGCGTCTACCTCGCTCTTCAGGAGCGTAGTTGAGACTGTAGACATGAATCATCAAGCTTGGTAATTGAGCCACGCAGAGTTGAGCCGCCACAAGAAAGAACGTAAAGCTAACCGCGCCTTCGGCAACAACCGCACCGGCTATGGAACCTGCGCACAAAACCATTAGGCACGCCCCGAAGGTGGTCACGTTCATACGAGACCGAGCGGCAATCCCCATTACCCAAGGAACAACCAACAAACCTGCCGATACCGCTCCCGAAAGCAGGCTTTTCCAAGTTTCCGAAGATTCGAAGGCTCTGATGGCAACCAGTAACCCGAAAGTGGAAAAGCTTGTTTCCAGAACACCCGGCATCGTGCTCCGAAGCAAATCGTACCGGAAGGTAAGTCGAGCCGCTCCATCATTTGGTTTTTCTTGTTCTTTTTTGTTCATGCGAAAGTTTAAAATCGAGAGTCTACATGAAATTTTGTTAAAGAAAATACCCGATGCGTTTGCAGAAGCAAGATAACCGAGTCATGACAAATGGGGACTCAACAGTTGACCTAGTTGAATCCTATCATGAAAACGCCGATTCTCATAGTGGACGCCAACCCCGACGTTTGCAGTTTTGTTTCGCGTCAACTTGACGCGGAGGGCTTTGCTTCGGTCTCTTACGGAACAGCCGCAGAAGTTCTGGATCGAAAGGAAATCAAATCCCCGGTTGTTGCTATCGTGGGTTTGCATCTGGAAGACATGGACGTGCTCGAACTCATTCCCGCCCTCCTCCACAGATGGAGCGAGTTGCGGGTCATCGTCCATACGGCAAAGGCCAACCCCGAAGTAGCCCGAGAAGCTATGATCAGGCACGCTTTTGCTTTTGTTAACAAGGTTGCCGAACCACGCGAACTCTTAGCCCAAGTGGAACGTGCCTTTCACGAGTCGGAACTCCATGCTCGTTCGCTCCTTAATCAAGAAATCACAAAATGGGCGGGTCAATCAAGTACGGTAGGTTCGGAGTCGTACTTCAGTCGTGCTCCCGAAATCGAGGAAGTTGTGGGGCAGGGGAGACGTCTCTCCTCGGGGACCGACCTAAATCGGCGACTGAGGAGAACTCTCGACAAGCCCTTTTCTCTCGAGGAATCGGCTCGTCGCCTCGGTGAACTCGCTAGGAATCACCCGTCTTTTGCCGCCCAAGTCATGAAACTCGGAAACCGTTCCTTTTACGGTTTTTTTGATCCCTGCCATTCCATTGATGAAGCCCTTACTCGTGGCGGACATTCCGAAGTGAGACGCGTAGCGGAAATGATTCTCAAGAACGAAGTGTCCCACTCCGATCTCGACCTATACGGTCTCAAAGAGAAGGACTACTGGATGCGAGCCTATTGCGGAGCTTGCGTGGCCAAGACCATGGCGCTCGAGGTCGGTGAGAACCCATCATTCGCATATGCTACGGCCCTCCTCCGTGACATAGGTCGCACCATTCTCCAACGGCGACGAGATGAAAACTCAAGTGGTTTCCTCGGTCAACTTACGACACCGATC
>JACNJI010000187.1 GCA_014382645.1 Verrucomicrobiota bacterium
TCTATCCTCCTGCATCGTCTACGCCGGTGGATAGCTTGACTCCCGAGGACAGGCGGTTAAGACCACGGGATAAATTCCTGTGGGCGCTCTCCATGTAGAGAGAGGTCGATTTGGCTAACTGTACGCTTCCTCCTAACATAATATTTGCTGCTTTGAGGCACTAACCTCAGGCAGTTCTCGCTTACTTCACCTCCTACACCTTGTAGGGAGTGAAACTTGCATGCGGTAGCGACCTTTTTGTCGCCTTTTTCATGTTAAACAATCGACCGACACCAACAAAACTTTACTTAAAAAGTGAAAAGAAAATCGGATTCATTTAAAACCAATGACTTATGGAAGTTTCGTCATGGAACTCGAACAGAGCGCATGTGGAGACATCCACACTTTTCGAATTGCTTCCAAAAATGAAAACGCCGGCTCGATGGCCGGCGTTTCGGGGGGTGGAATAAATGGGCTTCGGGTCAGTCTTGCTTCTTTTTAGACGACTCTGGCGATTCCTTTTGTTTGTCGCCCTCGCGTTTGCCTGAATCTTCCTTGCCTTCGTCCGCAGAGGCTATGTCTGGCTTGGAGTCTCCGGCATCTGAATCCGATGTGCCTTTATCCTCCTCCACAACCTCAGCTTTGTCGCTTTTCCGAGGCTTGGAGTCTTCGGGGTCGGACGATTTTTCGACTTCGGGCTTTTCATCCCGCTTAAGTTCTCCGGATCGTGGTTCGAAAGGTTTGGAGTTTCCGGATTCGGTCGGTTCCGAATTCTTTTCCGTATCCGCTTCGGCAACCGAGGTTTTGTCGCTTTCCCGAGGTTTGGAGTTTTCGGGGTGGGGCGATTTTGGAGCTTCGGGCTTTTCATCCCGCGTGGGTTCCCCGGATCGTGGTTTGGAAGGTTTGGCTTTTTCGGATGGTTTGGGCGTTCCATCTCTTTGCCCATCGCTGGATTTTGGTCTCATTGCCTTTTCGGGGTCAATTGACTTCGGCGTTCCCGGCGACCTGAATTTTTTCTTTTCGCCCAATGGGGACTCGGACGATTTGGAAGTCTTCAATTTGCCTTCCCCTTTCTTGGGAGTGGCTCCCATAGGCTTGGCGGGGGACTTGGCGTCCTTTTTCTTGTCGTCGGAATCGTCCTTGGCTTTTTCTTTGGCCTTGAGCGAGTCTTTGTCGTCCTCATCTTCATCGTTGTCGTCCTCATCTTCATCGTCGTCGTCCTCGAAATCGTCCTCCTTTTTCTTTTCCTCTTTCTTTGGTTTGGGTTGCGCGGCCATTTCCCTGCGGGCGTTAATGAAAGAAAGGATGCAAAGAACAACGAATATGAACAGCAAACCGGCGGAGAAGAACATAACGACCGGCTTCAAAGAGGAGGCGTGAATGATTCCGTTCGGGTCCTTCTTCAGCCACTCCATCTCGCTGAATGCCCGTTCTGCATTCATGGCGGACATTACCAAACCAACCAAACCAACCAATCCAACGGTAGCGGCAAGGTGCATGATGTGCTTCCGCAACGCGGGCTTGGCTTCGGCTGCGAGCACGCAAGCGATCAGGACCAAGGCGATAATCCCAGGTATCAGGGCTGTCCAACTTTTTCCGAAAGTCAATGGTTCTCCCGCTCCGGGCGCGCCCTCGACGTTCATCCAGTTGGTCGATGTCAGAGTGACGGGACCGTCGCCATCGACAGCTTTCTTGTAGATGAATCGGACTTTTGACTTGTTTGCGTCGACTTGATCCAGAGAAATAAGGTTCCCGGTTTCGGCATTCTCAATCAGCGCAGCCAAGGTGTCTCCGGTGGATGAAGCATACCAAAAGGATTGGGCCTTATAAGCGGGATTATCGGGCCTCTCACTAGCCGCATAATTACCTTGTGAGCGATCCTTTGCGTGATTCTGATTCAATCTTTCGATCAACCAGAATGCATGTTCGCCCGCCGAGTTACTCGAGGCAAAGCCTCTGTCCAAGGTGTGAGTCCGGTTGCCATCGGACAGCGTGAACACGGCATCGTCCGCGAGCGGCCCAACGATGTTTATCGAAAGATTGGGGTCTTGGAAGAGATAACCCACCAAGCCCGTCATGATCAATAATCCACCAAGGACGAATGTCGGAATTTTTAGCATGATCGAAAGAAAACTAATAATGAGGCGAACAGGCAAGCATGGAAAAATTGGAATTTGCGCATTCTTTCCCCTTTCCCGTTGTTGGAAAACTCTCTATTCTCCATTACCTTTTTTCAGAAACTTATCATTAGCTCACTATTTCCAGAGACCGAAACCCTACCTGAGGTCGAGACCGAAGAACAGGACGAGTTGCTTCGCCCCTGGAAAGTGCTCGTTGTGAACGACCCCGTAAATCTAATGAGCTACGTCGTGATGGTGTTTAGAAAGGTTTTCGGTTACGATGAAACACAAGCTACCCATCACATGAAAGAAGTGCATGAGTTGGGTAGGTCCGTGCTTTGGATCGGAGAACGCGAGCAAGCCGAAGGTTACGTATACCAACTGCATCGTTGGCGCCTGCAGGCGTCGCTGGAAAAGGATGATTGAGTTCGAGCTTCAGGTTTCTCCCTCTTTTCTCGAAGCCTTGCTGCCCTTCTTGGGCAAGGTGTTTCGAGAGACAAGTGGACGGTTTGCAGAGGAACGTTTTGCTCCGCCCGACTCGGGCGACGAGGACTTGGACGCAGCTTGGCGCGAAGGATTGATTGAGGACGGTCGCGCCGATCGCTTGGCCTTTTCCCGTTTGCTGGGGAATCCCAAGCTTGCCCAAGGTCAGGTCGAGATTCCCGTTGACGATGTGGATGATGCCCTACGAGGAATGACCGAGTTGCGAATACATTTGCGTGAACACGGTTTGAATTCCGTGAGCGACGAGGACTTGGAGAACGGTCGCATCCGGATCGAAAATTTACCGCAGAACGTGCGAGTCGCCTATTTCGGGTATATCCTGCTGGCCGAGATACAGGAAGGTTTGATTCGCGAGATCTCCTGAAGTCAATCGCCGCGGAGGATACGATTATTGGCTACGGCGACGCCTCCCAACATTGCCCCGACGATGCCGACGTAGCCTTGGTCTGCTCCCGCCAGATACAGATTGCTGAACTGGGTTGAACCATTCCTTGATTTGCGAGGTGAACCGTAGAGGGCTCCATCGAGGTGACTGGTGAACTTTGTGATGGTGCGGGGGCTGAAGATATCCAGCAGTTCGGTGCGTTCTTCCAGATCTTCCGCCATGGACTTTCCATTGGGTAGGTAGCCAAGAGCAATGTCGAGCATGGCTTTTCGGCAGATTTCTTTTTGCGACCGATAGGTGTCTTCATCGAGTGCGACCCACTTTTCGTAGTTGGCCAGACAGGTGACGCGTAATTGACCTTCAGGCATTTGTTCCCCGTTGGGATACCGGTAGTTGTTTGGTATGCAGATGACGCCCGAACGCGGATCCGTTAGCCCATCCGGTCGTTCGTAGCGAAAAACGTCGGCGTCGTTATAGAACACGATGGTCTCCTCCCAACCGAAGTCTGCGGGCTGTTCCTTGAAAACCGCGATGCTTTCGAGAATGGAGATGCGACCGACGTCATCGGCGTTTTCATCCTGCGAGGTGGAGGAAAGCATCCGTTCAGTTTCAACTACGCCGCATGTGGAAATTACGTGATCCGCGAATATGCTTTCTCCATTGTCTAGTTCAAGACGTTCCACATTGTCGTTTTTCGTTACAATATGCTTAACCCCGAGGTTCATCCGGCGTTGTCCGCCCATTTCTTCATATCGATTGAGAATGGGATCGAGGAAACGCCGAATGCCGTCAAGCGGGCGGGCTAACCCTTGGCGAAAAATGGCATCGAAGAGCATTACGAAACTCGCGAAGTCGATGTCGTTTTCGACGGCCGAACCATAGTAGCAGGTCGGGCACAAGAGAATTTCGATCAAAAGAGGTTCTCGAAGGTGTTCACTAAGAATAGAGCGAGCCGAGACGTCGCCCGCAACTTCCGGCGAGTATGCATCGAACGCTTCCATTGTCCGGAGAAGCTTTTGAAAACGATCTTGTTCGCGGGGGAATAGGCGTTCCACTTCGGATAGAAAAAAGGCGAACTCATTGTCGAACCTCAAGTCGACGTCCGGAAAGGCGATCCTAGAGAAACTTTGCGGAGACAGGGCAAGTTCCTCGAACGGGATGCGTAATTGACGACAGAGGCGAATCAAAGGCGAAGCTTTCGCTGAACCGTTTGGCGGGAAATTCGTTACGGCGTGTAGACCCACGTCGAATTTGCGTCCTCCACGCGCGAAAAAACTGTTTAGTCCTCCTACGACGAAATGCTTTTCCAGAAGCAATACGCTCTTCCCGAACATGGCCAAGCGAAGAGCCGATGCAAGGCCAGCCATGCCTGCGCCAATGACGACTACTTCGAAATGCTGCCCGTCCAGGGCTTCGGGTTTCCGACGCGCTTCGGGCAAGGGGTAGGGTGGCGAAGGCTTAGGCGACCGCCTTAGCCTCGAATTTCGGGAACAAATATTCTGCCGAACTATCGAGAGATTCAAGTTGTCGATATTCGGCTTCGGGAACCTCAATGCCATGCTGCTTGCGCAACTCCATTACAATATCGAGGAAGTCCATCGAGTCCAAGTCGAGCTGATCTCGCAGGCGAATCTCGGGCTTGACGTCAGTCAAATCCTCGTCGGGAGCGATCTCGGCAATAATGTCCAAGACAATTTGTTTTACCTTTTCTTTATCCATTTAATTCGGAAAAGAAATATTGATAGGCTAGTTGTGAAACTTTTTCAAGATAAGAACTGAATTGATTCCAAGCATGCCGAAGGAGTTGTTGAGAATCACTTCCACGCCCTTCGTCTCTCTCGCTTCATCACAAACGAGTCCGGGAAGGTCGCAGGCGG
>JACNJI010000491.1 GCA_014382645.1 Verrucomicrobiota bacterium
GGAAAAAACAAGATGTTGTTTTAGAAAAAGCTGTGGCAAGAAATAAAAAGAAGAAAGATCAGAAAGAAGAAGGTCAAGGTCTACCCTGAGGATCCTGATTTCCCACGCATCATCATCGAGTCTGTCGAGTTCGTCCGCAACGACTATCCGTCCTGGCCCCCGCCGCTGCACCGAAGAATCATTCACGATGGAGAGGAATTGTCAGATCCGCAAGCGATCGACAAAATACTGAACCGTTTTCTTCGGCGCGCTTGGCGACGACCGGTCAACGAGGACGAATCGAAAAGGTGGCTGGCCCACTTCGAGAGGATGCGGAAGCAGGCGGATTCTCCCATATCGGCTCTAAAGGAAACCCTGTCCGCCGCCTTGGCGTCCTCCCACTTCCTCTACCTCACCGAGCCTTTCAAGTCCGATAAATCCAGAAGACTCAATGCCCATGAGTTGGCCGCGCGCCTATCCTACTTCCTCTGGAGCTCGATGCCGGACGAGAAACTGTTCGACTTGGCTGATTCCGGACGCTTACTCGACACCAAGGTGCTCGGCGAACAATTCAAGCGCATGCTCGCGGATGAAAAAGCCGATCGCTTCGCCGATCAGTTCAGCATGCAATGGCTCGATCTCGAGGGAGTCGAAAGGGTGGCCATCAACCCCCAGTACTACAAGGACTTCGACAACCGCCTGAAGCCGGACATGGTCGGCGAGACCCAAGCCTTCTTCAAGGCAATCCTCCGCAGCAACACCTCGGCCCTACAGTTTCTCGACGCCGACTTCACCATGCTGAACGCCACCTTGGCCAAGCACTACGGGTTGAGCGGGCCGAAGTCCCAGTTCTTCGAGCGGGTTTCCTTGAAAGACACGAATCGCCCGGGAGGCCTCCTCGGTCATGCCTCCACCCACCTTGCCGGTTCGGACGGAGCGGATTCTCACCCGATCAAGCGAGCGGTCTGGATCAGGGAACATCTCCTGCACGATCCGCCCAATCCTCCGCCACCCGACATTCCCAGCTTGGAACAAAGCGTGCCTGAATTCGAGAAGCTTTCGGTACGGGAGCAGCTCGAAATCCATCGGGAAAAGGCGGCGTGCGCCGAATGCCACCGCAGCATCGATCCTTGGGGTATTGCCTTGGAACGGTTTGACGCCATCGGGTTATCCAGGGAAAAAACCGCCACCCAGAAAAAACCGGTGTCCAGTGACACGGTACTGCCCGGCAACCACCCAATCGCCGGTTTGGCCGATCTCCAGAAGTATCTCCTTAACGAGAGACGCGATCAGTTCGCCCATGCCTTGGTCACCAA
Organism: Verrucomicrobiota bacterium; assembly: GCA_014382645.1. GTDB lineage: Bacteria > Verrucomicrobiota > Verrucomicrobiia > Opitutales > Seribacteraceae. The sequence continues at coordinate 1,296 of JACNJI010000491.1, forward strand.
ACTGCTTATTTATGCTCTCGGCCGCGATGTCGAGTTGAAGGACCAGCCCTTGATCGAGGAATTAAGCAAGTCCTTCGCCCAGAACGATTATCGCTTGCCCGCCCTCATGGAGGATATTGTGCAGAACCCACCCTTTTTGTCGCGATAAATGCCAAAGTCTTTCATGTTTCAAGAGCAATTGTAAGAAAGACTCATGCAGAACAAACCATTTCAGATGAATCGCAGAAACATGCTCAAGGCGGCAGGCATCTCCTTGGCCTTGCCTTGGATGGAGTCGTTCGCAGGGCCACGCGCCGCAGTTCCCCCGAAGCGGTTCTGTTCCATTTACTTTCCTTACGGCGTCAGCCTCCCCAACCAAGATGGCGAATACGGTCAATGGCACTGGTTCCCAAAGGGCGAAGGCAAGAATTTCACTTTCAACAAGTCGCTCGACCCCCTCGAACCGATGCGTGACCAAGTCACCGTGCTGGGCGGTCTTTCCCATCCCAAGGTAAGAAGAATCGGAGGTCACGACAGTGGCGACACTTTCCTCACCGGCGAGGAAATGAGCTTGGCCACGACCGGCTTGAAAAACTCCATTTCCTTGGACCAGTTCATGGCGCGCTCACACAAGCTGGGAGCAAGCACCCGCTTCACCAGTTTGGTCCTTTCCTCGGATGGCGGTGTGGGTATGCCGACTCGGGCCAACACCCTCTCCTATGCCCGCAGTGGCCAACCCATACCTTCCCTGAACCGGCCCGCCTTTGTTTTCGAACGGCTTTTCGGTCTGAAAGGCGATTCCATCGACGCCCAAAGGAAAGGTTTCACCCGAACCGGCAGCCACCTCGACTTATTGCTCGACGAGGCCAAAAGCCTCCATCGGAAACTGGGCAAGACGGACCAAGGCAAGCTCGACCAGTACCTCACCTCGGTGCGTGAGATCGAGCAGGACGTCGAGCGCTCCGCCCAATGGCTTAACGTTCCGCGCCCCAAGGTGAATGCCGAGGGCTTGAGCCTAGATGCGGACAACGAGACCCCGGGCAAGCTGATTCATACGATGCTCGACTTAATCGCCCTCGCCTTTCAGACCGATTCGACCCGTTTCGTCACCTACCAGCTGGCTAGCATGCACGGAGCCATTTCCATCGCCAACAAGTTTCCTTCGCTTCTCGGGTTCCCCAAGGACGCCCATGGTCTGGCTCATGGAGCCGGCAAGGGTGCGGGGGCTGAGAATCGGGGTAAATGGGACCGCTACCAAACCGAATGCCTAGCCTACTTGATGAAGCGCTTGAGCGAAATGAAGGAAGGCGACGGCAGCGTGCTGGATAATACTTGCATCTTTTACGGCAGCAGCAACAGCAAGACCCACAACAACAACAATTATCCGCTGATCCTGGCCGGAGGAAAGAACCTCGGCTACAAGCACGGACAGTACCTGAAATTCGGCAGCGAAGTGCCTCTGGCCAACTTGTTCGTCACGATGCAGAAGAGCTTGGGGGCAAAGGCCGATTCCTTTGCCGACAGCACGGGCGAACTGAAAGAAGTCCTCGCCTAGTTTCCGGTGCTCTCCAGGTAGGCAAGGAGGTCAAGAACCTCCTGTTTGCTCAAGTTGTTCAGCAAGCCGGGAGGCATGATGGACAAATCAGAGCGCTTTCTCTCCAGCACTTCCGCCTTTGGTATTTTCTTCGTCTTGTCCGGCTGAAGCAGGTTCTCCGCTAGCAAGAGGTGGGGAGCTCGATAATCCAGAGTCGGTATGATTTGCCCGTTCAGAGTGCGGCCGCCGGTTAGTTCCAAGACGTCGCCCCGATAATTTTGGGCAATAGTTTCGGACGGCGAGACGATCGCTTGGAGCAAATCCTTTCGTCCCAGGCGGCTGGCCACACCCGAAAGGTCGGGACCAATGGGGAACCCCTCTCCTCGGAAACGATGGCAACGGCTGCACAAGGCCAAGCTGAACATATGCTTTCCTTTCTCCATCGAACGTGCCGTCGAGCGAGATTCGAGATCCTTGGAGAAATCCGAGCTTTTCCAGTTTTGGACGAACTTTCGTCCAGTAAAGTCGGGCAGCGGAGGCATTTTTCTTTTGCTGCCGGCCAAGGCCTCGTAGGCTTTCCTTTCTCCCTCGGGCACATTGGCCAAGGCATCTTTCTTGATTCTGCCCAAGGTCCTCGGGAGACCGCGGCTGTCACCGACGTATCCCGTGGCTTCGCCTATCTTGCGAAAGTAGGCTTCGCGATCAGCTTTCGACCATCCTGCTTGGGCGTGCCGTAATTGATAGAGGTAATGCACCGTTTGAAGCGGGGCGTTGCAAGTTTGCAGCAAGGCAATGGTTTGGGTCACGGCTCGCTCCGGATCAAGCTGGATGAGAAGCGGGGCGAGGACCCAGTTGAGCTTGTCCGATTGGCTCGGGTAGAGAGAACGCAGTTGGTCGAGAATGGCTTTTTGCGGTGGATTCTCCGCTTCGGGAAGGCAAATAGCATAGAGATTGGCCACTCGCAGGCAAAGATCCTCGTCTAGCCATTTCAAGTCCAGCTTGACCAGTCTAGACAGGATATCCGCTGATTGCTTGGAATCGGCATGGGCCAAGGCGGTCCAACTCGTCAGCAGAGTCAAGGGGTCCCCGTTTCCCGTCAAGGCGGCGTGCCGCCAGCGCTCCAAGGGTTGATGCTCGAGGGCGATGCGGGCAGCATAGCGAATGCGCGGGTCGGGACTGCCCAAATGAACCCAAAGTGAGACCAACGTTCCGGCGGAACCATCACCGAGCAGGGTGTCCTCGATATCTTGGCTTGGCTTACCGTGGTGAAATTCCAGCTTACGGCGAAGGGATCTCGCTTTTGTAGACAGCTCGGACCGTGCCCTTTGTTGAGAGGTGGCGACTGGAGGTTTGTTCTTCGGGCCGACGTAACGAACCCGGTAAAGAGCGCTTTGCGTCCGGCGACCGCCGGTCACGAAACACATGGCCCCGTCCGGGCCGAAACCCAAGTCGGTGACGTTGAGGGGGCGGCCTCGCAAGAAGACCTCGGCCACCCCAACGTAGCCCGCTCCGCGCTCGATCATATGGACGGCGAGAATGCGCCCGTAGGTCCAGTCCAGTACGTAGAGGGCTTCCTGGTGAGCCGAAGGGAAATTGCTTTGGTGCCCGAATTTCACGGAGGTGGGAGATCCCTTCCCGATGTGGACACTGGGTTGGGCGTTGTCGGGATGATCGGGATAGTATGGCGGCCAGCTTCCTGTGACTGCCCGCCAACCGAAATCGGCTCCGCTGGTCAGGTGCTTGACTTCGGTTGGACGGTACCAAGGCGTGCCCATGTCGTTTTCGGCATCGGCATCGTAGGTAAAGGCTTCGCCGTCCCGATTGAAGGCGATGCCGTATGGATTCCGCAGGCCACCGCAAAAGATTTCGATCCGCTTACCGTCCTTGTCCATTCGCAAGACGTGCCCCTCGTTCGGCCGGTAGGCCAAGCGGTTGCGGCGAAGGGGGGAGGTGCGGTTGGCAAGGTCGGCGGGAATACGGACGGAGTCGCCTTGTATGGCGTAGATCATTCCATCGGGACCCAAGGCCAGATCGTTGCGCCC
>JACNJI010000493.1 GCA_014382645.1 Verrucomicrobiota bacterium
AAGTTGTTCTATTCTTAACATTTTCAATTCCACAAGTGGGTTTTATTCCTCGTGGCTTGCCACGCATTTTAAATAAAAATTATTGCCGGAGATACCCCCATCCGCATGCAGCGAGGTCGTTCATTTGGTCGACTGGAGGATCTTCTGCCTTTTGCCTTTGGAGAGTAGATCGATGAGCTACGAAGAAAAATACACCGTTTCCAAGAGAGGTCAGGAAGAAGGGCCTTACACGGCCTTGGAGATTATCGATTTACTCCGCCAGAAGGCGATTAGTACCATTCACAAGGTGAAGGTGAAGCAGGACTGGATGAGCGTCAGCGATTTCGTGGACAAACACGAGCTTGGTGAACTACCCGAGCAAAACATCGAGAAGGATTTCGAGGAGATCGAAAAGGAAGCTTCCGTCGCTCAGAAGGCAGCCGAAGCGGAAAAGAAGCCCGAACCTGAACCCGAGCCGATCAAGGTTCCCGTACCTGGTCCTGCCGATGAGATCAGCGTCAACCGTTCGGGCCAACCGTTCGGGCCATATCTCCTCCCCGAGGTCAAAGACTATTTGAAGAGTGGTAATCTTCGTTTTTCCGACATGGTTTGGTTTCAAGGGCTTCCGGAGTGGGTGCCCCTTTCGTCGATCCCCGGCATCTCGGATGGGATAAAGGGACTCGGCGCCGCAGCTCCTCCTCCGCCAAAACCTCCTCCCGCCCCTGTCGGAGCTCCACCTGCTCCTCCATCGATCACTGGTCCCGTGGCCGCACCTGCCAAGCCCGCAAGAGAGCAACGGGAATTCGAACCTCTAACTGTAGTCGAGGGTGGGGACGATCCCGAAACGGCCGGCCTTGCCGAACACGGACCGCGCGCCTTGGCGGCCTTGATCGATTGGGGTATTCTAGGAGTTGCGGTTTGGATTCTATGGCTCATTGCATTCGTCGCCACTAATGCCCACTTGGGATTTTGGCTTTTGGAGCTGGTTACGATGTGGGGTGTACTTGCTATTCTAGGCTGGATTTATTTCGCCCTGACCGAGTCTTCCAAGGCGATGGCCTCTCTTGGTCAGCGAGTCGCTAAAATTCAAATTGTGAACGCTCAAGACCATTCGAAAATTGGATTCGGTCGAGCATCCGCTCGAGCTCTTCTCAAGAGCCTTTTTGCCATTACGATCCTCCTGCCCTTTATCGTGTTCGTGTCCCGTCGTCGCCAGGGTTTGCACGACCTTGCTTGCGGCACGGTTGCTCGGGCAAAACCTATGGATGATCCGATGGCAATTTCTGGACCTGAAGATGCGGAAGAAAACGAAGATTGATCCGACGTTCACCACCGATTGATACATTTACATCTTAAACCAACAGAAAAATTATGGCTGACAGCGGAGTAGGATTTGACGAACCGGAACTAAGTTGGACCACACAGGACATCGAGCAGAAACTCGGGTTCAGTGGTGGGCGCTTTACAGACACCAACGCTTTTTTCACATTCTTGGTGGGACTTATATTTACCACTTTGTTTTTTGTGGTTCTCGAATTTGTCATCGGGGATACGGGAACGAATAAAGAGTGGAAGGCAAACAACAACGTGCCCGTACTACAGGAGGACGGCACCCCCGCCTTACTGGAGGACGGCACTCCACAGACAAAAGCCAAACCTATTCCCATTCATAAGGATTTTGCCGACAAGTTCATCAATCGAGGCATGGGCGGTTACGTTATGGCTGCAGGTATCATGATGTTCTTCTTCTGGGCTCTCACCATTCTCGTCATAAAGGGGCGCAAGGTGAGTTTTCAGCGCAAGATCCTTACTCTGAATCTGATACCGCAGGATCCTAACTTTTTCCTAAACAACGCCACTGCTCGCGACGCTCTGTTGCGGATCAGGGGGCAAGTGGATGATCCGAAGCATTACCTTCTCCTCAACCGGATCGACGTTGCCTTATCCAATTTGCAAAACATTGGTGAAATTTCCGAGGTAGCTAGCTTGACCAATGCTCAAGCATCCATTGACGAGGATCAGGTATTGGCTAGTTACAGTCTGATTAACGGTTTCAACTGGGCGATTCCCGTGCTTGGTTTCATCGGAACCGTTCTAGGTTTGGGCGCGGCCATCGGTGAGTTCGGCATCACTATTCAGAATACTGGGGACATTACAGCCCTCAAGGACTCCCTGACGGATGTCACCGGAGGTCTTTCGACTGCGTTCGACACCACCCTACTTGGCTTGGTTGCCTCGATTATCGTTCAGATGGTGATGACCTTTCGCAAACGGCAGGAATTTCTTTTGTTGGACGAGTGCAACGAATATTGCCAATCCTACGTTTTGGCCAAATTGAAACTCGAAAAGAGCGGCGGTCGTCGTGGAGGAGCCTAAAGCGAAGTCATTCTTGGTGGTCTATTTGCTTCCTGGACAAAACTTAATTAATCTAATTCATGGCTAGAGGGGGAAGGGTTTCCGACGAGAAGGTTAGCTTCTTCGCGTTTCAAGACATCATCACGGCAGTGATCGGTATCTTGGTTCTGATTGCTCTTATTTTAGCTCTTCAAGTAAATCCCGAGTCGGAAGACCCCGGTGACAATCCCGACGAAGCTTTGTCACCCGTCGAGCATATTACGGGAAAAAGGGAGGGCGAAGGCAATGCCACCGTGGTCGTGGATGATTTCTGCGCCACAGCGATCGTTGCTGAAATTGCCGAGATAAACCAGCAAATGGTTGATGCCAACAAGACTTTCTTTGTTCAGATTGAGGAAAAGAACAGCGATTTGGAAGTATTGAACGAGGAATTGGAACGTCTGAACCTCGATCTGGAGCGGGAAAAGCGCAAATTGGGTATAGAGGATTCCAATGATACGAAGTTCATCAAGGAGAAAATCGAAAAGATCGAGCTGAACCTCGACATTGCTCAGGCCAGAATTGAGGAACTCGAAAAAGAGGAAGAGGGATTGGAGGATCAGATCGATTCGCGAGTCGTGCGCACGGTTTCCGAGATGAGTGAACTTGAGCTAGAAGAACTCGATAACCATCTCAATTCTCAAATCGAACAGATCAAATCCCAAATCGAAAACGAGGTCAGGGTCATTCCCCAACAAAACAATACGGCGGAAAAACCGGTTTTGGTCGGTCTCGGTGGAACCGAGTTCACTATTGGTGAATTCAATGGCAAGCAGCAAACCTATGAAGTGAATGCCGCCGACTATACCAAGACGCTCGTACAGGCTCTTAGAGAATACGATCCAGGTAAGCACTTCTTCGTGTATTTTTTCCGCCCATCGGCCTGCAAGGCCATTGTGAATGCACCTGGTCGAGGGGGGGGGCAGATTAGCAAGAACCTCTACAAGCTTCTTTGCGACCCAAAGAACAATTTGACTAAAATATTGGGTTTCAAATACGGATTCGAACCCATTCACGAAGAAGCGGCTCTTCTCTTCACCGACAAGCAACCCGACACCTTCGAAGCACTTTTGAAGGACCTCTAATTCAGGATAATTTAAAAAAGATTCACTTTTTTCTAAGAAACTCGCTTATACCGCGTCTAATAAGCATAGACTCCCTTTTTAATTGATTGATTTTATAACACTATGGCCCGAGAAGAAGAAAGTACAGGAAGCCTAGACATGTTGCTCGACACTCTCTGCAACACGTTCGGCGGGATTATCCTAATCGCCTTGCTTCTTGCGCTGAGCGTTAATGAGAAGAGCCAGGAACTGTACGACAAAATCGTCAAGACCGATGATAATCGTTCCGACTTGATCGAGCAGCGCAACCAACTGCGGAACTCCCTCTTGGATCTTGAGGATGAACATGCGGAAGACATCACCGACGTCGAAGACGAAATGGACGATGCCCGCAAGGAAATCGCTGACTTGAAGGACGACGTCGATGCATTGAAGGAAAATGGCGCCGCCGCGGAAGATTTGGCGACTCGCAGCACGACTCGTCTCAAAAAACTAGTCACGGACGAATTGACGATTGAAGAAAACCGTCTCACTTCCGAGGAGCAAATCACCCGGCTCGAGACCATCCTCTCTTTTCAGCAACTTTCGCAAGAGTTGAAAAAGAAACCTTATCGGAAGGTTAGCCTCCCTCAAGCTAAGGGCACTCAAAAGGAGCAACTGCCCGTGGTTATCGCTCATGGTCGACTTTATCCTATGCTTACCCTCAATCTAGGTCGAATCTTCAAGAACGAGGACGGACTTGACTGGGGTACTCTGCCCGATGGGCGTCTAGAGGTCGGTGTTGATCCAGCCCGAGGCATCGATCCCAATGACGCCGTACAGCTCGAGGCGTTTCTCAACTCCGTGCGAGATGCCGCCCGTACGGTAAAGAAGGCTTTTTACCTTAATCTCTTTGTTCATTCCGAATCCGATAGCTTTGCTCTATTTAACAAAATACGGGATGAAGCCGCCCTACGCGACGTGTCCTATAATTGGATGCCCGTATCCGAATTGCCTCTTCGCTTGAAATTAAGCGAATCCCTAGTGAATATTATTCAAAACTGAATTTGCCTTTTATCTATCGACGCGCCAAATTCAAGTCGTTTATTTAAACTAACCATAGAAAAACCTGCCAACCGTGCCTAAAGAACTAATAATATCATTTGCTTTTCTAGGAGTTTTCCTACTTGCCTTGATTTGGGGCATAGCGGATACTGCAATAGTAAATAATCCTATATTTTTGCTTTTGGGAGTAGTCGCGTTTGTCGGACACATTGTGACCGCACACTTAGCATTTAATCAGTTTAGTAACACCACCGAACCAGAAACAGCCAACCAGGAGACAGAAAATGATCAAGGAAGAGACCAAGGAGAATCCGACGGTTTCGATGACTGACGCAGAAGACGAAGAGACTTCCATCAACGTAATCC
>JACNJI010000257.1 GCA_014382645.1 Verrucomicrobiota bacterium
CAAGATCAACACTATACTCCTCAGAGTTGCTGTTCAAATCAGGCTTACTGTAGACGGGGGACTGGGGCTGTTGAGCGCGTACCGTCACATAATAGTCCGGATGGTGGACTCTCCGAGCTCTGCGTTTACTTCATCGACGGCGGCGAAAGTGTGGGAAAGCATATTTTCCCGGACGGCAAGATAGAGCTCCTTGGGATAACGAAGGGATTCCCCCGCATTGGCCAAGGCCGCTTCGATTTGGTCGAGGTATGCAGATGCGATCGCGGTGGCTTCCGCGCCGGAACCAAATTGTTCGCGGTAGTTGGCATCGATGTCTTTGTAGGCGAGCCCATCGGGCCCATTGAGTTGGCTTTCGGAGATCGAGTTGACCTCGATCTCTCCGGTGCCCGGGTTTTCCGGCCAAGCGGCAAAGGAATTGGTTTGCCAGTCGATACCGGCGGGGTTGAAGGATTCACCGGTCTGGTTCGCAAAATCAAGTAGATCGTAAGCGGAGGCAAAAAAGAAGCCGGTGGCCTCGGATTCCGTAGTAACCAGACGCACGCCGTCGGCATCCATCCGAATCCAATGATTTGCCGACCAAGATGAATCTTGGACCAAGGCTTTTGAGGAGGAGTCGTACACATATCGAGTGGAGGCCTGAATCTTGGCAGAGCTTGGGGAACCGCTGAAGGTAAAAACCAAGTGACCGGGATTGGAATAGTCCGACAGGTCGACGCCCTTGATGCGATTGATCAGAAGCGACTGTGCCGTGGAAGTACCGGCGGATGCATTGGCATCTATGCCATAATAGATCTTCAGTTCGGGTCGAATGGTATAGGTACCGCTCAAGGACATGGTGGCTTGATTTTCAATATTCAGATCCTGCAATTGAAACATGGAACGCAAGATCTTGCCGTAAGTACCGGTGCCGTCGTTAAGCGAACTAACGGCGGACACTTCAAACCCTTCCAGGTTGCCACTGGTCACGGTGAGGCAAAGCTGTTTAGTTTCGGCGTCGAGTAGCAAGATGTGGGAACGGTTCTCGATGGCGGAGACGGCTTGCGGAGTCCAGCTCTTGGTAAAGGCGCGCTCCATGATCTTGACAAAGGGAGCGGGGGCATGAAAGTCGGCGGCCTGAGCAATACAGGTCGCGAGTGCGGAAAAGAGGAGAGAACGAATAAGATGACGAGTGTCCATGGTTCAGCCTAAACAAAAAGATGATCGAAAAACATTAAAGAAAAAGCAACGATTTTGATCGGCAGTTGAAAATCTTCCGATTTCCTTGGAGCAGCATCGAAGTCGGACACATAAAACACCTGCTCAAATACCCCGTTCGGGGTCGCCCCCGAGTGGGACGAGGGGGCGGGATGCAGGGTCGAGGCGGTCGACGTCGTAGACTTTGTGCAATTGGTAACCGGCACGGTAGGGGGATCCATGCTCCTTGACCCATTCGGAGATGATCGCGAGGACGGCTTCGCCTTGAGGCTTGCGGGATTCGTCGTTAAGGAGGGACCACTCAGGGTGGAGCCAAACGTTTTCGATTTGGTGGCGACCTTCCAGTTCGGCCACCCATTTCTCGATGGAGGTTTCGTCCTCCACGATGATCTTCAGCTCGTGAGCCTCAGCTAGGTTTTCGTCGAGAGGAAGAGCGTCCCACTTGGGGGAAAGAGTGATCCAGTCGAAGGCGCCGCGAATGGGAAAAGCGCCGCAGGTCTCCAGATGGACGGGGAGGGAACGAATGCCGAGGGCGTAAGTGAGCTCGTGGAGATCGTGCACGGCGGGTTCGCCGCCGGTGAGGACGACGATCTCGCAACCGGAAGCGAAGGCGGCCTCGGCGAGAGCTTCGGGCTCGGCCTTCTCGACCTCTTCGGGAAGGTGATCGGGATGCCAGGTACCGGCGGAGTCGCACCACGGGCATTTCACGGGGCAGCCTTGAAGCCGTATGAAGTAGGCGGACTTGCCGAGGTGGCAGCCCTCACCCTGCCAAGTGTGAAAGCGCTCGTTTACGGGAAGGGTTGTCATCCGGTTCGGAAACGTTGTTTCGGCGGAACAACTGTCATCGGGCATGTGCTTCGTCGCGACCGAGAGGTTGTTCGCCACCGAGATCGTGACCCTTGCTCAGACGAGCCAAGGCTTTCTCGGAAACAGTTTCCGTGGAGGACTGCTGAGTGGGGTCGGGGCGATAGAGGGCGGAATTGCGGGAGTCCTCGTGAAGTTCGACGGAAACGATGTGCACTCGTCCTTCGGTGTTTTCACTAACCATGGCGGAGAAGACATCGAATAGATGGCGTGCGATCCCCTCGCATGAGGCGCTGTCGACGAGATGGATCTTCAGGAGGCCGGAAGCGGCGAGGGCTTGTAGCTCGTCGAGGCGAGGATCGTCGGAAGCGAGTACCGTGGCATGGTCGAGGTTTTCGTCGATCCAGTCGGAGAGGTAGTGAAGTTCCCCGAAGTCTACGATAAAGCCGTTTTCGTCGAGTTCGTCGCCGGCAAAAGTAATGGTGATGGTCCAACTGTGCCCGTGGATGCGTGAGCAACGCCCGGGGTGACGGGGTTGGCGATGGGAGAGCGGGATGTCTCGGTAGATCTTGGAGCAAGTGAGCATGGCCGGAGAAAAAATGACAGCCTAAGGGTTGGGAAAGAAAAGTTAAACCCAAATCACCAAGCGGAGGGGCTATGTGAGTTTCCAGTCTGCGGCCACCATTTCCTCAACGGAAGGAGCCTCAGGAGCGTAAGCGGTGAGATCACTAACCTCTGCTAGGTGAAAGGCCTCTCTTCTCTCGACGCAGGTACCGCAAAGACCGCAATGAAGCTCGAGCCCCTTGTAGCAGGACCAAGTGTTTTCGAAGGGAACGTTCAGCTTCGCCCCGAGAGATACGACGTCGGACTTGGTGAGATCGACGAAGGGACGATAAAGGGAGACCTCTCGCCAATCGGCGAGGCGAATGGCGGAATCGAGGGCGTCGGCAAACTCTGTCCGGCAATCGGGATAAATAGCGTGATCCCCGGAATGGGCGGCATAGGCCACCCGATCGAACTCCGACGATATTGCCCAGCCGGCGGCAACGGAAAGAAGGATCATGTTGCGGTTGGGAACCACGGTGGCCTTCATGTTGTCCTCCGCGTAATGGCCCTCGGGGACTTCGATCTCGGAAGATGTGAGAGCGCTCCCGCCCAGAAGTTCGGTGAGTGACCGCAAGTCGGCCACCCGATGCTCCACCCCTAGTCCTTCGGAAAGGGTACGGGCATAATCGATTTCCTTGGCATGGCGCTGACCGTAGTTGATCGAGAGAGTCTTCAATTCATCCCCATCGGCCGCCAGCTTGTACAGCAGGACGGTGGAGTCCATTCCACCTGAATGCACGACGATCGACTTCATTACAGCACTTGAAAAGACAACCCGGCAGAAAGGCAAGTGTTCGCGACGATTACCGCCCGAGGTGCGACCACCACACCAGTTCTAGAGAAAGCTATCTTCCCCTGCCCTCACAGCCCGCCTTCGAGTTGGTACTTGGCGGGAGAGCCGGGTGGGGTGGAAAGTTCGGCTCGAAGGCCCGATGCCGAACGTTTGTTGCGTTGGATGGCGAAGGTTAGGGTATGTCGACCAGCGGTTAAGTCGATGACTGCGGCGAGATCGTTGAAGGGGCGGTCGTCTATCCATAGCTTCAGTCCCTTGGGGCTGTTCAATTGTAGCTTCACGGGGCCGGCCACCCGGACGTCGACGGCGCCTTGGGCGTAGATGATTTCGCCGGGACCGAGGTCTTCGTGAGGCAAAACACCATCGACCATGCTGTAGGCGGTTGACCATAGGGTGTCGGAAGCGGGTGGCTTGTCGCTGCCGGGGGCTACCTTCCATTTTCGGATGACGGGGCTTTCGTCGTTGGCATAGGGACCGGGGCGGCCGAGGAGGGAAATGAACTTAGTGAGGTCGAGAAATTCACCGCGAGTCTTCAACTGGTCGGCAAGGCCGGCCGGCATCAGGGAAGGCATGGGTCTCATTTTACGGACTTCGCTCATGGGAAGCTTTACTTCCTTGCCGCCTTGGGCGGAATCACGAATGACGACTTCCTTATCGCTTTTATAGGTAATGGATCCCATGTGGATCCTGCCGTCGGCAAGCTGGATCAGTTTGTTTTCGTAGTGCTGAGCTATCGCTTTGTTCGGCTCCAGTATGGCCTCGACCATATAGTCCGTCTGGGCGGCCGCACCCACCGCCACCAAGTTGGGACCGATGTGGGATCCGATGGGGCCGATGGCGTGGCAACTGAAGCAGGCGAGTTCCTTGCGCCGAAAGATATTTTCGCCACGTACGGAATCCCCGTCCTTGTCCACCGCGGCAGTGAGTTCTTTTCGATTCTCCTTGATGAGAAGAGCGGATAGGGATCGCGGGACGGGTGCTTGGAAGATTTGGGCTAGGGCACGGGGCAATTGACCGGTGCGTCGATGGTAGTCGGAAAGGCGATCAATGGCCTTGAGGTGTGGCTTCTTTCGATCGAGGGCCTCGATCAGGAAGTCGGCTCCTTTGTTGCGGCGAGTGAAAACTTGGACGAGGGCAACCGGGTCGGATTGACCTGGATCAAGAACAAGGAGTTCGGCAGTGGCCTTGGCAGCAAGAAGCATATCACTTTCGGCGAGTCCGAATACGGCGAAGTAGCGGTCGGCGGAATTGCCCTCGAAAGCGAGTTTGCGAAGTGTTTCGGCGGCATTGGAGCCGAGCAGTTGGCCCAAGGAGACGGAAGCGGGGATCATTTGTATGTGATATTGCATGTTAATTTTTTTTTGAATCGC
>JACNJI010000518.1 GCA_014382645.1 Verrucomicrobiota bacterium
CGCCGAAAATACTTCACGTTGCTTTCCAGCGAAAGTTGGTTGCCGCTCGGAGAATATCCACCACCGGCGATGAGGATACGGAGTCCGTTCAACTTCTCAGGCTTCTTGGTAGATTCGGCAATCTTTTCCTTTTTTTCCACCTTATCGGGCGGGGCCACTTTGTCGACAGCTTCCCCATCCGGAGGGCAAGCCAAGGCGGGAGAAGCGAAGGTCGCTACTCCAACGACCAAGGCAAAGTTTGCAAACTTCATGCAACTATCTCAACTCCATCCAAGTTCCAATGCAAAGTTAAAACCGCAGAGAAACGATCTTATTCTCTTCGCTTTTTTAGTTTAGGTAGCCTCTTGAGGCATTCCCCCTCTGATCGAACCGGCCTCCACGGAACCATAATTGGCTTTGAATGCCTCATCCAAAGGTCGACTATTCGGGACGGACAACCATACCCGCAGCAAATGCCTTCGCCTTTCGAGCTCGGGCCAATCGTCAAAAGCTGTCCGGCGATGAAAAGTCACCCAGTTGTTAAGAAAGAGAATATCGCCTGGTTTCTGCCTGAAACGGACACGCAAATCCTCTCGTTCCGCCGTATCTTCGAGAAAGTCGAGAGCCTCTCTTTGTTCATCCGTCAAACTCGGACAGTCAGGAGCGGCATCCGCCCGATCAATCAACACCCGCAAAAAGCTTCCCGCGAAATGCCCATCGCAAAAGGAGAAGATCGGCTGTTCACAGAAGGGTAGGGCGTTTCCCGTATCCACTATGTGCCTGTTGTAGGGAAAGGGTTGCATCAGAACTTTCAACAGGTCGGGACGTTCCTCTCTTATCACTTCATACAGCGCAGGACTGCTCACCAGTTCGTTCTCCCCGCCCTCCATTGCCTGCCTCAGGCAAAGAAAAGCGATTACGTCGCAACGATCGGTATGAAAGCTCAGCTTACGATTCGTATTGGGGCCTCGCGTTCTGGTGTCATCCTTCCCGAAAGCCTCATTGCGAACGTTTAACATCAAGTCGCCTGTAGCATTCTGCGATACAGGAGTTCCCAATTGCGAGGCCAGCCAAAGAAAAAGCTCGGAGATTTCCCCCATGCCGAATTCCAATTCAAAGCTATCCAAAGGAAAGCCGCGCAACATGACTGCACCCGAACCATTCTCCAATGAATATTGAATGGAACTCAGCTTTTTCTTCAGCAACACAGAGCCAAGAGGCTCATGGACCTGTTTATTCAAGGCACATAGAATTTTCAGCTCTTCCAACTCCTCGTCGACGAAGCGCCACTCCCAGTCATCACCGGCAAAGAGTTCCTCTCCGCGCCATGAGGAGGGCTTATTTATAGAACTGAGGCTAGGAAAGTTCAATAAACGCCTTACTTGGTGAAGGAATCCATGAACGAAGCGATCAAGCCCATGAAGGATGTGAAATCGAATTCTTCTCGTTTCTCGACGGGGAGGTCAGGCCAGGCCGGGGAGTTTGCAAGCAGGGAGTTCGAGCCGTACCGAATGGAGTGCAAGTTCCATTTGCCGAAACCAATAGTGCGAAGTTTCCCGTCAGAAGAAACTCCTATGGAAATAAATTTTTCCTTCGGGTCGTCGGAATAGGCAAGGCGGATAATGTGCTTGGTTATGCCTTTCGCCGAACTGGCTGGCGGAAGCCATGCCCCTTTTTGAGTCAAGGTGTATCGCAATAGGGTTTCCAATCCCGCAGACGTTGCGAGATAGGGGTTGTCTAGAATTCGTTCCCCTTGATCGGCCACTTGCTCGACGGTTGTACCCATCCCGGCGCTGAGATTGAAATTGAATGTTCCATCCTCGGCATCTCGTTTCAACCCCAGGCGAGGCATCGGAACAGCTCCGGGGGATGCAAATTGGAGGATGCTTTTTCGGTCATTAGAATAGATAGCGCTGGAATGGGCATCCGTCCGATAAGCGAGAACAAGAGCGTCACCACGACGAACTTGCAATTCGAAGAGGTTCAAACTCGTAGAGATGCCAAGATAGAGCTTGGCTATGTCATCCTGTTGCTCTTCGCCTTCTTCCGGCTGCAAGTTTGCCTCGATCCTAATTGCCTCGACGTCCTTGGAGAAGGTTTTTACGGCTGCGAGGATAGCCTTGCTCAGGGCGTTTCTGCGATCTTCGGAATGCTGTAATCCGTCCTCAAGGGAACGCGCCGCTTGCGACCAAGGATCAACACCGCTTGTTTTCGCCAGTACTTTTTTTGCCTCGTCGCCGCGTTCGATACCGATGAGGGCGATAGCTCTCCAAAAGGATAACCTTGGAATGCTTTGCATTTTGGGCGGCAGGTTTTCCAGATGAGCGATTCCTGCCTGAAAGTCCTTGTCCCGGCCGAAAATCGCTCGTTCGGCCAGCAGTTCGGTCACTTGAGGATTTTTGCGTTGCTCCTTGTCCAGACTGGACAAGTAGAAACTTTCCGTAAAAAGAGCGTCAGAACCATTTAAGTGGTGAACGGCGGCAAGCTTTTCAAGGATCGATTTTGTGGAAAGAACTGCGGTCACAACCTCTGCTTGTTCTCCATTTTCTTCGGCCAACTCTTGCAAGGGCTCTATTGCTGCTTGTCGGAGATTGGTAACACCCGCTGCTTCGGCCAGCAAAAGAACGCGAAGGCGCAGGGAGTTGTCGGCAAGCAGTTTTGCCCCGTGAGTTCTAAGCGCAAGTAGGATGCATCGGCAAAAACGAGCGGGAAAACCTGGTTCCGATTGCAATACTCTGTCGGCCTCTTCGATTAGGATTTCGCGAAGTTTCTTCTCGTCCGAACTCAACGAGCTTAACAGGTAATTCGTTTGCAGGCTGCTTGGATAGTCAAAGAGCAGAGCACGACGAGCTTCTTTAGCCACTTGCTCGTTCCCGGTTATGGTAGCTACCATGAACAAGTCATGTGCCAGGCGTGGGCTTAGGGGGGCCTTCGGGTTTTGCTCGAGGTAGGCTCTTGCGTCCTTCTGATAGGCGGTGATGCGTCCCCCGGACAAGTATTCCTCCGCCATCGGTATCGGGGATTCACCTAGGAGGACATGCTCGGGGCACAAACCGAGCAAGACCCCTAGATATGCAAATCGTAATTTCATAGATTTTTTGAATGGAAGGAATTCGAATTCATTGCGAAAAAAAGGATTCAGGCGACCTTTTTTCTTTTCCAGTAGTCCAACTGGCGAAGGAATTCGCCGGGGCGGAGAATGGGTACGGTAGATTCACCCGCGAGGTCAAGCAGATGGTGGTCGTTACCTATGAGGGCGTCCACCTTCCCTGCGACCGCAGTGGCGAGCACCTTGGCGTCGTCGGGATCAGCGGGCACCTCGATGCCCATTTCGCGGGCGTTGCACTCGATGACTTCCGCCGAATCGATCAAGCGTTGCAGGGACTTTCGATACTTCGACTTTCTTGCCGCGCGGTTTATAATAAATTCATACTCACGCCGCAGGGCCGGACTACTCACGGCCCGCAGTGTTTTGCCTTCGAGACACGCATCCACTATTAGACGACTGGCCGAACCTTTGTTCCACGCGGCTGCGATCAACACGTTGGTATCGAGTACCACGCGCGTCGCCCGGGGATACCCCAGCAGACGAGCAAGAACGCGAAACGGGAAACAAAGCACCTTCAGCATGGAAAAACTACTTCCCTTCAGCGAACTGCACTTCTTGGTCGTCTGCCCTTCGCCATGACGGGGGGGGAAGCAAAGACTACAATTTCCGTATCCCGGCCGCGATCACTTCGATCGTTCGGTCGATTTCGGCATCGCCGTGGGCGGTGCTCAGGAAACAGGTCTCAAAGGCCGAGGGCGGAAGGTAAATTCCTTCTTCCAAGGCATGGCTGAACAAGGTCTTGAAGTGGGTCGTATTCGTTTCCACGGCTTGCTCGTAGTTCATCACGGGATCTTCCGAGAAGAACAGGCACAGCATCGAGCCGACCTGTGGAACTTGCAGGGGAATCCCGGCGCTTGAGGCAGCTTCTCTAATTCCGTCGGCCAACTTCTCGCCCAGCTCGGCGAGGCGAGGGTAGGGGTCTTCTTCCTCCAATATCCGCAACGCCGTAATTCCAGCGGCCATGGCGAGCGGATTGCCGCTCAGGGTACCAGCTTGATAAACGGGACCGTCGGGAGCCAAATAGTCCATCACTTCGGCCCGACCGCCAAAGGCGCCAACGGGGAGACCGCCACCGATGATTTTTCCCATCGCGGTCAAGTCGGGAGTAACACCCTCCCGTTGCTGCACGCCACCCAAGGCCACGCGAAACCCGGTCATCACCTCGTCGAAGATGAGGAGAGTCTCGTACACGTCGCAGATAGCGCGAAGGAACGGAAGAAAGGTAGGCTCGGGCAGGATCAGTCCGCAATTCGCGGGATAAGGCTCCAGAATTACGGCGGCTATTTCTTCTCCCGCTTCATCGAAGGCGGCTCGAATGGCCTCCTCGTCGTTGTAAGGCAGGACGATTGTTTCGCGGGCGAAACTTTCCGGGATGCCTGCGCTATCGGGGTTTCCAAAGGTCAAGGCGCCTGATCCCGCCTTCACGAGCAAGCTATCGACGTGCCCATGGTAACAACCAGAGAATTTGATGATCTTCGATCTCCCCGTAAATCCACGGGCTAGGCGGATGGTCGACATCGTGGCCTCGGTTCCGCTGTTACACATCCGCACCTTCTCGACGGATGGCACGATCCGCACGATCCGTTCTGCCATATCAACCTCGGCGGGACCGGGCGTCCCGAAACTGGTTCCCCTGTCCCAGCCCTCCCCCCCCGCCCCCCGGAGCC
>JACNJI010000496.1 GCA_014382645.1 Verrucomicrobiota bacterium
ACCGGGCCCTGCCGCGGGTTGTTCGCCCCCCCGCCCCACAACTGCGCATGTTATCCCGAAGCCAAGCTATTCGGTCTCAATGCCCTCGCCCCGGCATCCGACAGTCGAGAACCGCCCAACCCGAAAGATTTACCGCCACAACTGGAAAAAGGTCCTGCATACGGCAAGACCGCCGCGCCCAAAGAACCAAATCCCTCGGACTGGCCGACTTATCGCGGCAACGTCAATCGTAGCGGCAAAGCAGTCGCTCCCGTATCCACTTCCCTCAACCCCGCGTGGGAAACTGAAATCGGCGATGGTTCACGGCTCAGCTCCGTAATTGTGGCGGACGGCAAACTCTTCGTCGCGGAAATTGATGCGCACGCCGTCCATTGCTTAGACGCGGGGAACGGAAAAATCCTTTGGTCTCACGTCGCCGGCGGACGAATCGACTCTCCACCCACCTACCATCAGGGCAATGTCCTCTTTGGCTCTGCCGATGGGACCGTGAGCAGCCTGCAAGCCTCCGACGGCACTCTTGCTTGGCGTTTCCATGCATCCCCCGAGGACCTCCGTCACATGTCCTTCGAGCAACTGGAGTCCGTTTGGCCTGTATCGGGAAACGTCCTTGTCCGTGACGGTTCCGCCTATTTCGTCGCGGGGCGCTCCAACTTCCTCGATGGAGGGCTGCGCTTCTACAGGCTCGACGCCAAAACGGGAGAAACAATCGCCCAAACCAAAATAAACGAGACCGATCCCGAAACCGGAGACAACCTTCAAGATCGTCATCAAGTCCTGAACATGCCTGTGGGTTTGACCGACATACTCTCTTGCGACGGTGAATTCATCTACATGCGCTCCCAGAAATTCGACCTGAACGGAAAACGTGTCGGATTGGGTCCACACTCAGGTAACCCATCCACCCAGGGATCCGTCCAAAAAGGGGAAGGTGCCCACCTCTTCTCACCCACCGGTTTTCTCGACGGCGACTGGTTCCACCGCAGTTACTGGGTATACGGTCGCAGCTTCGCAGGTGGCCATGGCGGTTACTATCAAGCCGGGAAGTTCGCTCCCTCGGGTCGAATCCTCGTGCACGACGATGACACCGTCTACGGCTTTGGTCGCAAACCTCAATATCTTCGCTGGACAACAACTTTGGAGCACCAGCTTTTCTCAGCTCCGATGGAGCAAAAGGTGGGTACGGAAGCACCAAGCCCAGCCACCAACCGAAGAAGCCCGGCCACACCTACGCAAATGGTGAGCTTCGGTATTCCAAAAACTCTCAATCCCAAAGGGAAGGCCATTGCCGTCGAAGCATGGGTGAAGGCAGACAGGAACGATGGCGTCATAGTTGCCAGAGGCGGACCACGCGACGGTTTTGCCCTGACCATCGAGAAGGGCCGCCCTCACTTTCACATTCGTTCGAAGGATCAGCTGGCCACCATATCTATTCGAGACACGATAAAGGGGAAATGGCATCATTTGGCAGGTGTCCTATCCAAAGATAAATCCATGCGTCTTTATCTCGACGGTCGGCTCAGCGCCAAAGGGAAAGCTCCGGATCTAATTGCTTCAGACCCGATCCAAAGCCTGGATATAGGAGCCGACGACTTATCCGCCGTCGGGAACTACGCAAGCCCATTCAATTTCACAGGCTCGATCGACGAGGTACGCCTGCACTTCGGTGAGGTTGACCCCGAGATCTTCGCCAAGGCCTTTCTCAATCAAGGAGGAGGACGAGCCATTGAGTCGACCTGCGTGCTCGCTTGCTCTTTCGATGATGCGGAGGCTACCGACCTCTCTACACACGGTCATAAGGCCAGCGTCAACGAAGCTCAGCCTGCCAAGGGCAAAGTGGGAAATGCCTTCCGCTTCGCAGGAAAACCGAAAAAAGGTGGAAAACAGCAAGCCGGCGGAGGCGTCGCCCACAACTGGACGCACGACATTCCCGTGCTTGCCCGTGGAATGGTTTTGGCTGAGGACGTCGTCTTCGTGGCAGGCCCCCCGGACGTCATGGACGAGGAAGAAACTTTTTCCCGCATTATGGCTCGCGACAATTCCGTGAAAGAAATCATCGACAAGCAGGAAGCTGCCTTAGCAGGCACCCAAGGCGCAGTCCTTCTCGCAGTCTCCGCCAAAACAGGGGAAACCTTGGCCAAGTACAACCTTGGTTACCTTCCTACATGGGACGGTCTTGCCGCGGCCAACGGAAAACTTTTTCTCTCCACAGTGAAAGGCACGATCACCTGCCTGAAGGGGAAAGAATAAGGTAATTAAATCGCTGCGACGATTTTGGTTAAGGAAAGCCAAAAGCTATCTTCTAGTTCAATCACCCTATCTATGAAAATCGTCGTATTGGATGCGTATACCCTTAATCCGGGCGACCTGTCTTGGGATCGTCTCGGAGAACTAGGCGAGCTCGAGATTCACGACCGCACATTACCTGAAGAGATGGCGGAAAGATGCAAGGGAGCAGACGCTATCATCACAAACAAGGCCCTCGTCACTCGCGAGACAATCGAGAACCTTCGTGAACTCCGCTACATCGGCGTCACGGCTACGGGAGTGAACATCGTGAATTGCGAAGCCGCTTCCGAACGCGGAATCCCCGTCACGAACGTTCCGGGCTACGGGCCAAAATCCGTGGCCCAAATGGCCTTCGCTCACATCCTGAACCTCACGCAGCGAACGGCTCACCATGCAAATGAAGTGTCGGCAGGACGCTGGGCGAGTTGCCCCGACTTCTGCTTCACCGACTTTCCTCTCGTGGAGCTGGATGGGCTCACTCTCGGCATTCTCGGATACGGAACAATCGGTAAAGAAACCGCCGGTATCGGAAGAGCCTTCGGCATGAAGGTCATAGCCCATAGTCGCTCTCTCAAGGAAAACATTGAAGGAGAGGTGGAGGCAGTGAGCATGGACACCCTCTTTGGGCAAAGCGACGTACTTAGCCTACACTGCCCGCTCACCCCCGAAACGGATCGAGTCGTGAATTCGGAAAACCTAGCCCAGATGAAGTCATCCGCCTTCCTTATCAATACAGGCAGAGGCCAACTCGTAGACGAAGAGGCTCTCGCCAATGCCCTCAATGCAGGTCACCTCGCCGGAGCCGGCTTAGACGTGCTCTCCACAGAACCTCCGTCACCCCACAATCCCTTGCCTCAGGCGAAAAATTGCTTCGTCAGTCCACACATCGCCTGGGCCACCTATGCTGCACGGAAGCGCCTACTAGCCGCCACCGCAAAGAACCTTCGCTCCTTCATAGACGGGAAGACCGCCAACGTGGTCAACGGAGTCTGAGTACTCAGGGTCTGGCAACCGTCAAGTCCATGGAAACAAGTCGTTTCTTGTCACGGGCGAAAAGTTTGCCGTTGGAAATTGCGAAATGAGCTCGAGTCTCGAAACCTAGGATTTGTTGCCTGTGTAGCACTTTATATCCTTTTGAGACGGCAGGCGCTAAGAGAAGTTCCCCATCTTCCGTGAGTACAATGAGTTTTCCGTCAGCCAGCAAAAGGTTTCCCGATGCAATTCGCCCCGAGGTCCATTGAACGGATCCATCGGCAAGACTAACGCAACGAAGCTCGGTCCCGCGCTCTTGACGGCCATGAAAACCGTAGAGATAACCATCGTGATGAACCGCGGTGGAATAATGACCATCAAGCATTCCACCTTTCTTCCAGATGGTTTGCGTGAACACACCACCCTTGCCATCGGGTTTTAACTTCCAAACAGCCCCCCCCACGTCGTAGCAACTGGAAACAAAGACGGAATCTCCGATAAGCAAGGGTGTCGCAGCGTTTACGGATGCATTAATTGGCGAGCGGAAACGCTCGAAAAAAAGCTGACGACCAGTTTGGACTTCTAGTCCAAGAAAACCGTCACGGATGAAAAAGAGAGAGCAGGAAACCTCACCGACGGTAGTCGAAACGGGCGAGGAATAATCGTTTCCGTGATCGGTTGCCTTCCATAAGACCTTTCCCGTGTCCACATTGAAGGCAACCACCCCGGCTCCGGCCCCACCGACGTCAAGCATCACAAGCTCCCCTACGACTAGCGGGGAACAACAACGGCCGAAAAAGCCCTGTGGCGAACGGAACTGCTTGGCAACGTTCACGGTCCACTTCAGCTTGCCGGAAGCGAAATCGAGACAATTCAAAATACCTTGGGGGCCGTAGGCAAAAACTTTGCCAGCCGAAATGGTTGGAGTGGATCGAGGTCCTTCAGCCATGCCGAAACCATCGCGATAGCCGGAAGCGAAGGAGTATCGCCAAAGTAACTTGCCCGAAGAAGCATCCAGACAATCAACCGATTCCTCAGCTCCCGGACGGTGATGAATGACCAATTTGCCGTCCACTACTACAGGAGCAGCCCAACCCTCGCCAAGCGATACTTTCCAAAGCGTCGGGAAAGTCGCGCCGTCCTTGGGTAAAGAAAACTTTTCGCCGACGGCCACGCCGTCGCGATTTGGTCCAAGCCATTGAGGCCAGTCTCCCGCCAAGGCAGAAATCGAAGGGAGCAGGTACACAGCAAAAACATAGATACAAATTCTCATAAGAAGTTCCATGCTGACGACTCTCTGATCGTTCGTCCGGCAGAAAAGGCTTGGACTCCACAGATTGCGAGATTGAATAGGGAAATATGAAATTCGCGATCTGCAACGAAACCTACCAAGGGTGGGACTTCTCGAAAACTTGCGACCATGTCGCCGAAACAGGCTACGATGGCATCGAGGTCGCACCCTTCACGCTAAAGGAGGATCCGCGTGAACTGAC
>JACNJI010000497.1 GCA_014382645.1 Verrucomicrobiota bacterium
GTTCCAGCCAGTTCGCAAAACGTGGGAAGGAAGTCCAGGGCCGAGACCGGTTGACTGATTACCTGTCCTGCCTTGATGCGGGCAGGCCAATGCATGATGCCCGCCACTCGAAAGCCCGCATCGGTCGTCCATAGCTTCATTCCCCGCAGAGGTTTCGGGCTACCAAAGGAACGACGTGAACCCCGACCGTAGCGAAGCAGGGTCTCGGGACCATTGTCGGATGTAAAGACGATCAGCGTATTTTCATCAAGCTTCATGGCGTTGAGGGCCTTCATCAATTTACCCACCGCCGCATCCAGATTGGTGACGTTGGCGAAGTAATGAGCTTGGTCAACGTTCTTGGCAACCCCCTCGTACTCATCGACCATCTTCTTCGGCGAAGCCACTGGCTCGTGGGGCTCGTGAAAGGCGACGTAGAGAAAGAACGGTTGGGCGGTATCCTTCGCCTGTTGTTTACTCAGCCAAGCCAATGCCTCGTCCATGACGAGCTGGCAACTGTACCCCTGCATCGGACCGACCGCTGTTCCGTTTCGGACGAAGTTGCGAGGGTTCTCATGGGACGGACTTGCATTGTTCTGAGTCCCGAACCAATGATCAAAACCAGCCGCGTCCGGCTGGGGTTGCTGAGGCGAATTGAACTTCCCATTGCAATGCCACTTGCCCGACATGCAGGTGGCGTATCCAGCCTTTTTCAAGAGTTGGGGAATGGTCACCTCGGATGCCCGCATATGCACAGACCGTCCCCCGGGTATCCAGTCATACACCCCCGCCCGATTCGGGCTGCGCCCAGTCAGCAAACCAACCCGAGAGGGTGAGCAAACCGGAGCCGTCGAGTAAAAGTCGGTGAACCGGATTCCTCCCTTGGCCAACTGGTTGAGGTGAGGCGTCTTGATTTTCGGGTGCCCATAGCACTCGAGGTCCCCGTAGCCCAGATCATCGCAAAGAACGACCACTATATTGGGCCTCTCCCTCTTGGCATAAACGGGAAGGCAGGCAAGAATGCCGCCGAGCAAAGCGACGACAAGAGATCGCATTGGAATTTTCATTCCCGAAAGCAAACGCAGAACGGGGAAAACGTCGCTACGAAATTTGCCGGGGCGCAAACTTTATTCGACATAACGACAAATGCCGATTCGTCTATTCCAAATGATTTTTCGCTGGGTATCCTACCTTGCGAGTTTTTTCATTCCGACTGGGCATTGAAGAATTATCCTTGATTATCCCGCGATATTTTCAATGAATCGTTCTCCTTCACTAAACCACTGCAAACCTTTTTCCATTATGACCCTAAGAAACAGATCCAAAGTCGAAATCGGCGTCGTCCCCACCCACCTCATGTTCATCGGGGCTCTCGCCCCGGACGAATCCGGCAAACTTCCACGCACCCGCTCCGGGGATCTCAAGATCGTATCCGGCATGCGCCTCCTTTGCCGAACCTCCCCAGTCAAATTAAACAACGTTCAAATTACCTTGTTCCCGGGGACCGATGCCAAGGATTTGGATGAACTGTTCAAGGGAATGCGTTCCCTCAAGCTTCAAGTTCACCTGATCATGATGGTCGGCGGAGCTAACCCGCTCAACCCGAAAGACGAAGACGCAGTCGCGGAGATGCTCAACTCCGGGCTTGCCGTGGCCAAAAAGCACAAGGTCAAGCACGTCTCTTCCACCTCCTTCGAGGAATGGCTGGCAGGCAAAAAGCTCAAGGGCAAGGCCTTCGACGACGCAGTCATGCAAGTGGTCAAGGTGCATGCCCGATGCTACAAGGAATCCGGACTGGACAAGAGCACGATTGAGGCCTGGCACATGGAGTTCCTGCGCGGGGTCGAGTTCCAGAATTTCACCAATGCGGCCAAGGCAGCCACTGTGGTCAAGGCGATCAACAAGAAGATCAAGAAGAAGTTCTTCAAAGTCATGATCGACGCGGCCCACTGCGGGGACTCGGATCTTTCCATCGCCGAGAACGAAGCCGTCATCAAGGACCTCGCCAAGAACGACGCCCTCGGCATCTTCCACGCATCCGCCAAGACCACCCGCGGGTGCCTGAGCACCGATGACGGTTGGATCGGGGCCATGCTCGCCGCCTATGCGCCGACGGGCAAGTTAAAGCACGTCTTCGTCGAGCTTTTCCATCATCAGGACCCTGCCCTCGCTCCCCTGCGCAAGGCGGTGAAAGGACATGGTATCGACACTACCGACGGGCGTACCTACAATAAGACGGTGACCGACGGAATCATCGAAGTCACCCACCGCCTGAACAACCTAGCCGCACGGAAATTGCTGGTTTGATCCAACGCATCACCCCAAAGGGCCGATGACGCGTAAGGCTTCACCGAAGCGGAAACCCGCAAGAACCTCGAAAGGCTCCCTTTCGGAAGGCTTGCTTGTGCGGTTGCGATCGTCTTTCGAGATGAACGAAATCGACCGAGCTCGTTTCAATGCGATCACCCATTCCGATCTCAACCAGATCGCCCTCAGCCACAAACTCAATGGTAAGGATGACGGGCATTTCAGCCACAAGGTCACAACCAAAGGGATTACCAATCAAAAAACGGCCGGGCTCTGTTGGCTCCATGCCTCGCTCAACCTTCTGCGACCACGGGTGATCAATAACCTGGGCTTGGAAAACTTCGAATTCTCCACCGCCTACCTTCAATTCTGGGACCTTTTGGAAAAAGGGAACCGTTACCTCGAAGGCGTAATCGAGCTCCGGAACGCAGACCCACTCGATCGCATGTGGAAAATCCTCAACCAGTGGATGATTGCCGGGGACGGGGGATGGTGGGGATACGCAAAGGCGCTGATCGAGAAATACGGGTTGGTTCCCAGTTCCGTAATGCCCGAGACCCGGAACAACAAGGACACGAGAGTCATGAGTAAGGTGTTGGCCGAGCTTCTTCGCTCCAAGGCTGCTGAAATCCTGAGAGCAAATGACAAGGGATCCGAAGAAACCGACTTAAGAAAAATCAAGGAGGCAGCCATGGAGGATGTTTATCGATTCCTCAGCCTTAACCTTGGGGTTCCGCCCACTGAATTCGAGTGGCGCCACCAGAAGGAGAGAAAAGAAAAGAAAACGGCCAAAGCAAAGGTAGGCGTAAAACAGGACCGCCTAACTGCGTGGAAGAAATACACCCCGCAAAGCTTTTTCAAGGAAACGGTCGGTCTTGAGCTTTCCGATTACTTCTGTCTTTACCATACCCCCGACAGGCCCTTTGACAAGCATTACGTCTTCGATGAGCAATACTGTACCGTGGGCACGGATGAAATGAATTTCGTGAACTTAGAGATCGAGCCGATCAAAAAGATTTGCCTCAAGGCGATTCTGGCCGATGAACCGATTCCGTTCGGAGTGGACATGGGAATCGATCAATCCACCAAGCACGGGCTGATGGAACACAAACTCTTTGACTATGAAGCCTTGTTTGGGATCAAGATGGAATTGTCAAAGTCAGAACGCAAGCGCCTGTGTGCTCCGAGGGCCGGTCACATGATGGCGATCATCGGTGCCGACCTCAAAAAGGGAGTTACCAAAAAATGGCTGATCGAGAACAGCTGGGGAGACGACAAGGGCAAAAAGGGACTTTGGACCCTCTACGATTCATGGTTCGACGAACACGTCGACCACGTCATCGTTCACAAGAGACACATTCCCGCCAAAACCCTCAAGATCTTCCGGGAAAAAGCCGAAAGACTACCCATTTGGTACTGGGACTAGTGGAAAAAAGGTTTCCGATCTACGAGAGAGGGACTTAAGCTTCGTAGTGAAAAATTTCGCAATGACCTAGACGATATCCGAAGCCGAAACGTTTTCTTCAAGGTGGGAGATCGAAGTAGTGCCCGGAATGACAATAATGTTTGATGCGCGCCCAAGTAACCACGCCAAGGTTTCTCGGGCTGGCAGCGGAGCCCCGTGCTCCATCGGTTGTGCCCCGAGGGGCCCCCAAGGCAGGTAGGCTATCCCCTTTTCATTCGTGTAATCGACCATGACATCGTCTTCGTGCTCAGCTTGATTGAAACGATTCTGCACGGACACGATAGAGGTTACCGAAAGAGCCTGATCAAGTTCCTCACGATTGACGTTGGACAAACCGATGAAACGAATCTTTCCTTCTTTGCGAGCAGTCTCCAGAGCACCGATTGAATCCTCGAGCGGAACCTCAGGATCGATCCGGTGCAATTGAAAGAGGTCGATGCAATCAGTCTTCAGGTTTTTCAAGGCCGTCTCCACTTGCATGCGCAAAGTTTTCGGTGAACCGTCCACTACAATCCGTCCGGGAGCAGGTTTATCGACCCCTCCTTTGGTCGTGATAAAGACATCTTCGGGATAAGGATGAAGGGCATCGGCAATTAGCTTGTCCGCCCACTCGGGTCCATAAGCATACGCAGAGTCAAAAAATTGCACACCCAGCTCGACAGCCCTCTTCAAGAGTGCCTTGCCTTCTTCCCATTGAGCATATGGTCCGAAGTTGCCCGGTTGACCAGTTAGACGCATGGCGCCGTAACCCATGCGGTTTACGATGGATTCGCCTCCGATGGCAAAGGTCTGTGATCGCTTGGTTTCGTTACTCATCAATACAAAGAGCTGAAAATTAAAAACGAATCCGCCGTCTAGTTGTCATTTGAGCGATGAAAACATCGTTACCTTCAAGCAATAAAATTTTCTCTTGTGAACAGTTTCTAATTGGCATGACGGGTATGCGTTCGATTCGCTTTGGGCTCGAGTACCCAGATTTATG
>JACNJI010000474.1 GCA_014382645.1 Verrucomicrobiota bacterium
CGGGTTTACTCGGCGTTTTTGCGATTTCGGCCAATTTCTTTTCATCGATTTCACAGCACAAGCCAGTTCCTTCGGGTAATGACGCGTAACCGTCCTTGTCGATCGACCAATTCTTTTTCACCAATCCCGGTGGAGATATACTTGGGTAGTATTCGTGGATGAGGAAGAGAGGAACCGAGGCGCTGCAGTGCAAGCTGGCCGTGGCTCCAAGGTCGGTAGTCACGCAGTGAGGAGCGATAGGCACTTGATACGCCTCGCCGAGGATCGCAATTTTCCGAAGTTGAGTAATGCCACCGGTATGGGCGCAGTCGACTTCCAGTATGTCGGCGCAACCTTCTTGCAGATAACCAATGACATCCCAGATTGTGCGGGCTTGTTCACCTATAGCCAACGGAATGTCGATGTGCCGTTTGAGTCGCTTGAAGACTTCCATGTTACCGGGAACCGCCGGCTCTTCTATGTAGAACACGTCATACGGTTTTATTGCCGATGCAAATTGTATGAGAAACGGCGGCGGCATAGCACAGTGAGCATCAAACATCACGATGCCATCGGGACCGACTCGCTTGCGGGCGTTCTCAACTTTCTTAACCATCGACTCGATCTGCTTTGGGGTTCCTGAGGACGGTTGCGGCCCGCATCCGACTTTTGTGGCGCTAGGCGTTGGATAGAACCTGACCTTGTCGCGTGTCGGTCCTCCTAGCAGTCGATAAACCGGCACCCCCCACAATTTTCCGGTGATGTCCCACAAAGCCATGTCGATGCCGGCCAACGTGTGCGTCATGAACGGGCCGCCCCTCATGTCGCGGTGTGAGCGATAAATTTTCTGCCACAGGTGCTCGATCCGTGTTGGGTTCTCACCATCGAGCAGTTCAAACAAGGACTTCGCCAGAGTGGCGGCAACATATGGTTCCAGTTGGTCGATTTCGCCCCAACCCGTGACACCTTGATTCGTTTCAAGCTTAAGGAACACTTTACGCTGCATCGGCGTTGCGGTCAGCTTCGTGATTTTGATCGTAGCCGTTTTGTCGGTAACATTGGCCGCGGGGTTTTTGTCCCCTTGAGCACCCATCGCATCATTCATACTTGGGCCAAAACCAAGGCCTGCTAATCCGCCTGCAGCTATACCCAACGAAGCAAGGCATTCTCTTCGACTTTTCATAGTGTTTCCCTTAATTATTCAATTCCAGTTAATTCTAATAATCCGCGATGGACCCATCCTTCAATTTTGCACCGGGCCAACGATAGGATTGCGGTTTTTTTGACTCTTGCTCGAGTAGTTTTTCATCTACCTCGACTCCTAAGCCCGGGCCTGGCGGCAAGCCGACGTACCCTTGCTCATCCAACTTGAAATCCATACGGGTAAGAACCGGAACGTTGAAGCCTGCGTTCTTGGGATAGAACTCGTGGATGAGAAATAACGGGATCGACGAAACCACATGCAAGCTCGCCGCTATACCGAGGAACGTAGCCGTGCAATGCGGCGCGATTGGAACGTGATACGCCTCTGCCAGTACCGCAATTTTCTTCATCTGACTGATACCACCGGTGTGATTGCAGTCGGGTTGCAGGATGTCAATTACACCTTCCTGTAAATACGGAATCACGCCCCAAATCGTTCGATCGCGTTCACCGGTGGCCAAAGGAATATTGATGTGTTGCCTGATCCGCTTGAAGACCTCGATGTTGCCCGGCACTGCAGGCTCTTCGATAAACAATAAGTCATAGGGTTTGAGGGCCGCTGCAAGCTGGATCAGTGTTGCGGGCGGAACTGCCGAATGTGCATCAAACATTACGGCGCCATCCGGGCCGACCTGTTCTCGGGCTCGTGCGATTGCCTTCACCATGCGATCGATGTCGGTTGGGGTGCCGGCGTGCCCATAGATCCCGTGTGGTGGGACTTTCTGTGCCTTATCAGTATGGTAAACGCGAATACGATCGCGCGTTGGGCCACCCATGAGTCGATACACCGGTACATTCCAAAGCTTTCCCGTTAAATCCCACAAGGCAATGTCGATCGCTGCGATCGAATGAACCATCAAAGCGCCCGCTCGCATGTTCCGGTGAGCGCGAAAGAGTTTCTGCCAGAGATATTCGATCCGAGTAGGGTTCTCTCCATCGAGTAATTCAAATAAAGATTTGACCAACACCTTAGCCGGGCGAGGGTCTACTCCCTTCAGGTCCCCCCAGCCACTGATTCCGTGATTCGTCTCGATCTTCACATACACCACGGAGCCCACCCAGTAAGTCTTCATCGCCGTGATCCGAATGCTTGACGAGCGATCGGCAACCTGCTTGCCGACAATCTTTTCATCTGCAACCGAGTTTTGCGCCAAGGTCATTCCTGCGGTGATCGTGCCCAATCCCGTAAGTAAATCGCGCCGACTGAAGAAATTGCTGAATCTATTCCGCTTCATAAAAACCTTCTTGCATCTCGTGAAAGTAAGGACTGTAGGACTAATCCCCGCATGGAAACATCTGCTACCGACAGGTAGATACTGATTGTCTGAAATCCCTCATCAGTTGTGAATTGTCCACTCACCTTTTTGCAATACGTGTAAGAAACCGAGCACTAGAAAAATGAGAAATGTGTTTCCCTCTATGCTGATCAGCAACCTAAATCAGATTGTTTACTCACTATATTTCAATTAGGGCATGTACACATTGTTTTAAGCGACCTCTTTTCATGAACTTCGATTTCCCTGAAACAAAGTAGAGGGACCAAGAGGCGAGAGCTCCGACAAAAGCTCTTCCGCAATAAAAAGCCCCTTCAATGACAGGGCGATGTGCTGTTTCCCTTTGGGGAATCGTTACTCTATCCAACTAAGTTATCCCTGTGCAAATCGCACACCGTCAAAGGGTTATTATCATGACGAACTTTGGGCTCGAGAGGATCAATAAAGATTTTAAGTTCCAAAAGGATTTCCGGATAAATTATGGCTGACTCATTCGGCGTTCTAGACATATGGTGGAGATTTTTCATATCCTAACCCATTTACGAAACTCATGCCGGCACCACCTCCAGGACAAGCGATCTACATATCAAAAGGCGATCAGGACCTCGGTCCCTTTACTTTCAACGAATTGGTCGAGCAGATGTCGAAGAAACAGTTCGAGCCTACGGACATGGCTTGGCACCAAGGAGTAAGCAACTGGATGGCGCTGGAACAATTGCCGGAATGGCCGACGATTCAGGAAAAGCTTAAGCCCGCAAATAAGCCGGGCGCAGATCCCCCACCCTTGGAGATCAAGAAAGCACCGCCAATGGCAACGGGACCCGCTTTGTTTGAAGACGCCGGGGACAAATCCGGTGCGGCAATGAACAATAGCTCCGCCACATCCGCGCCTCAAGTTGCCCCACAAGCAGCACCGGCACCTGCGAGGGACGGAGGAGACTCGGGGATTCTCAGCAAATTGTTGGTATCCATGGCCGTTCTGTTCTTCTTGGCTGCAGTCGGGTTCGCCGGGTTCATCCTCTACAGGAACTGGGATAAACTCGGCCTTTAGTAGCGACTATTAGTAAAAATCTTCTCGGCACTGGCAATCGAGCACTCGGGATGGACCACTCGCCCGATTAAGGAGCATCCGTATCGACCACACGGCAGAAACCTGTTGGAGTGATAGCCGTGGGTTTGATTTCCTTCAGGAGATCTGGACGTCATCCACGCTATGGATGCCCTCCACCACGTCGGACTGCATGGGATCCCTATTTGCGACAGCTTGTTCGATGACGTGGCTCTTGAGCTGATTGTATCGATCAATGCTAACGAGAAACTTCTCCAGAATCCTCTTCGCGTGAAATTTCCGCTGGTTGTTAGCGAGTTTCTTTTCACCAGTTTCTCCGTCCTCTTCCACATTCCTCCAGATACAGGCCAGAAGTTCACTGTAGTTGGCATCGCCTTCCTCGTAAGGTCTGTTGTTTCTCCGCGGCTTTTTCTCCTTTGCAAGATAGTCCAGCTCTTCCCTAAGTTTATCTTTAAGATGCTCAGGAACTAAGTTCGAAATACGTTCTTCTCCTGCCAGGCTGAATGCAGTCTCCAATATCAGCGACACGGCATTTTCGTCAAAATACCTTGCCGCTTCTTCAGCATCCAGAGCCCATTTTTCCAGAGTCTTAAACTTCTGTTTATTTCTTACTTCCGCTTCGGCAGCCTTTGCTCCAGCAAGCTCTTGCTCAAGCTCTCTCGTCTTTCTGGCATGCTCGGAAAAGCATCTTCCAAGTCTTGGACGGAGTCGGGGGTACTTTTAATTCTCGAATTTAGGTCTGATGTCATCATTGTTCAACAAACAGGTGGAAGATAATAATCTCTCCATATGGTAGACGTTAAGTAATTCGGTCATATGCGTAATGATATTATATTTATTATTCAAAAGTCTTCTGGAAGTAAATTGTGAAGCCTCACCATGAAAGACAAAAACAATTTCATGGTAAACTTGTTTACATAAATAATAACCCGTGCCCTTACCGAAGTCGCAAATTATTGCCCCGAGCTACACGGAGCATCCTTTCAAGCGCTAAACTTCTTCGCGTACTTCCACTCGCCTGATAGAGCGAGCGATGCCGGTATTGGGGTCGATTTCAACAACGACACCTTGAAAGCCTACGTCGCCTTCTGCCACTAGGCACTTGCGTGGCAGACCATCGAGGAAACGATCGACGCAGGATTCCACTTGCCGACCGATGACGGAATGTCGCGGACCTGTCATGCCGACGTCGGTCA
>JACNJI010000418.1 GCA_014382645.1 Verrucomicrobiota bacterium
TGTAAAGCATTTCGGAAAGAACCTCATCCTCGGAATCAACGGTCAACGGATGGGGGTGCACCCCATAGACAACGCAATATCCAACGGAGTTCTACCTGTCTTGTTGAATTCCGTTAAAACCGAGGAACAGGCTCTCTACTTGTATAATGAATTGTCTCGGTCGATCGTTGCCATTCAGTATCTCCTCGCAAAAGAGGAAAACAAATAACCTGCTAGCTATTAATCTGAATCTCAGAAACGTCCTCCCGGATATGGCTTTGCTTTCGGTTGGCGCAATGCTCTTTCTCTCTTGCATCTCCCAAACGGTTTTGGGTGCTGATTTTGCACTGTCATGGCCAACGCCCAATCCGGCTTTCAGGCAAGGGTTGCAAATTGCCAAATTCCTACAAAAGACGGGTCCTGAAAACCCCGTGTCCTCTGGTGCCTACGGATGTGTTCGGAACAATGGGTACAAATTCCATGAAGGATTGGATCTTTTCCCTATGAAAAGAGATGCGCGGGGGCGTGCAGACGATATTGTATTTGCCGCCATGGATGGGATCGTCAGGCATGCGAGCCGAACGAGCACTCATAGCAGTTATGGGAAATATATAATTCTCGAACACCCGGGAGTGCCGCCCGCCTTGTATTCTCTCTATGCCCACCTTGCCGAAATAGACCCACATCTCAAACCCGGTGTTACGGTTCGAGTAGCTTCGCGGCTCGGGATGATGGGCAACACGTCTTCCTATAAAATCCCTCTGGGTCGCTCTCACTTGCATTTCGAAGTAGGTCTGCGATTATCCGACCACTTCCAAGCATGGTATGCCAAGCGTTCCTTCAAGACTCCCAACCGCCACGGCAATTTCAGCGGATTTAATCTCGTAGGACTAGACCCCCTTTCTTTTTACGAGTCATACAAAAGCAAATCGATTGCGACGCCCCTCTCCTTTATTCAGTCTCTTCCAGTCGTGGCAAAGGTTCGAGTCCGAAGTTCGGGAATTCCCGATTTCGTCAAACGATACCCTTCGCTCTCAAGACAACTGAAGCCGGGCGAATCCCCAAAGGCATGGGATGCTTATTTTGCCGCACATGGATTTCCGGTTCGCATAGAACCGGCTTCGGGAGAACCGCCAAAGGGGAAATCACCCTACCGTATTCTAAGTTATGATGAGGCCGCCGACTCGGCATCTCGAAAGTGCAGAGGCATCATCATCCACAACGGGAAGCAATTGGCTCCTTCCGATCAGTTGACGTCTTACTTGGAGCTTATATTCAATCCGTGAATGAGCCCACGCTCGGTTGCTTCATCACATCACACGGTTTCGGTCATGCATCACGCTCCCTTGCAGTCCTTGCGGAACTGCAAGCGTTGGTTCCAGCTCTACGATTCGAGGTTTTTACCCAAACTCCATACTGGTTTCTTGCGGAAAACCTCGATCCCGCCTGCTTCACTCACCATGACGTCAACGTAGACGTAGGACTCGTCCAAAAAAATCCCTTTCAGCACGACCTGCCTGCAACGCTTGATCAGCTGAACGACTTTCTACCCCTCTCGAAACCTACTATCGAGCAATTGGTCAACACCTTGCGGCCAAGAGCTTGTAGGGCGATTCTCTGCGATATCTCAGCACTTGGCATCGCCGTAGCTAATGCAATTGGCGTGCCCTCGATCCTGTTGGAGAATTTTACTTGGGACTGGATGTACGAGGAATACCTCGACGAAATGCCTTCTTTCTCGGTTCCTATAGAAAATCTTCGATCTGTCTACGCTCAAGCGAACCTCCATTTGCAAACGGAACCTGTGTGCAATCCGATTGCCGGAGTTCTTTCCGTTCCTCCAATCTCAAGACGGTTCCGAGTGTCTCGAGAGAGAACTCGATCCAGTCTTGATGTTTTGCCTGAGGAACACCTCGTTCTACTCACGACCGGAGGCATTCGAGGTTCATACGATATGCTCGACCGGCTGCGAGAGCGATCCGAGGTTCGCTTCCTGCTGTCAGGCTCATCGGAGACCTTGCGACGCGAAGCCAACCTTATTCACCTGCCTCATCGATCGGGCCACCATCACCCGGATCTGGTTCGGGCCTCCGATGCACTCGTCGGCAAAGCCGGTTATGGTACAGTAGCCGAAGCCCGAGCCTCGGGTATCTCTTTCGCCCGTGTTCTCCGCGACAACTTTCGGGAATCCCCGGTCCTTGGTGCCTATTTAGATAAGCACATATCCGGATTCACACTATCGGACAGCCAGTTCAATTGTGGTTCTTGGATCGATCGTTTGGATGAACTTCTGTCCCAGCCTCGCAATAATAATGGGACCGACAACGGAGCGTCCTTGGCTGCAGCGCACATTGTTCCCTTCCTCGGGTAGTCCTGTTTGGATAAAATTACTCTTCGACAGGTAAAAATAGATCATCTTCCTCCATTGCGGAAAACCCCTTTTCATGATAGAAAAAAGTTGCTCTCATCAGAATCGCCGCTCAAATTTGGGTTTCATTCTCGAAATAGCTCTTCTCAGGAGCCTGAAGTAAAAATCAACCCATCCATTAATCATGAAAAAAATTCTGACTCTGCTTATCTCAACTCTCTTCGCTACCGCCATTTTCGCCGGAGAATATCCCGACGTTAGCATTAAAGACCTTCAGAGCGCCATAAAGGCCGGCAAGGTTGTAGTAATTGACGTCAATGGGGCAACATCCTATAAAAAGGGTCATATCCCCACTGCTATCGAGTTCAGCTCCAACGGTAAGGATTTGGCTAAACTTCTGCCAAAGGACAAAAACACCTTGGTGGTAGCTTATTGCGGTGGCCCAGGATGCAACGCTTACAAGCGCGGCGCGGCTGCGGCTGAAAAGCTAGGCTATAAGAACATCAAGCATCTTTCCGCAGGTATTTCCGGTTGGAAGAAAGCCGGTGGCGATCTGGCCAAGAAGTAAGCGCTTAGCTTAACATCTTTAATAGCGGGTGCCCGGGTTGACCGGGTACCCGTTTTTTTATGGTGAGAGAAGATTACCAATCTTTAGGCAATCCCGAAAGGGTTTCCCTCAGGATACTTCGAATCGTTCGTTTTTCCGAAATTGGGAGATAAGCGAAATCGGTCGAATCAGTCTCGATACTCAATGCTTTCTCAAGTTGATGAAATACTCGTGTCTTGAGTTCGAGAGGTAAACCGGCGAAGGAATCGGAATAAATCATATAGCTGCAACGAAAACGAAAAAGACGAGTGGAAAGGTCTAAATCCTTAAGGGAGAAACCCATTTTATTCTGTCGGCGATTTGTACCGAAATCCTTTAGCAACAGTGGGTCGCCATCCACGCCTGCAGCAGGAAATTTCGCTTCATCGGCAAACAGTAAATAGCGAACCAAGGAATTGGCTTCTCTATCAAGAAAAGTGGGCGCATCCGAGTTACCAATACTTGGAACTGCGCCGGCAAGCACGGCTCGAACTCTATAGGTAGCGGAAACCACGCGGTTCACGAACCCGACTTGATGCTCGAACAGAAGGTGAGCTAGGATATCGCTAGTGGGCACCGGGTAGCGATCGAGCGGAAATCGTTGTCCGGGTTTGTTTGGAATCGTCTTGAGACCGGCAGGAGAAAGAGTTCCAGTCAGATTGCCCCAGTGTTTTTTTATTCCGTGCCTTCCCGTAACGTGCCATCCTCCGAAACGCTCGTTAAAAGGAACTTCGTGACCGGATTTTCCTTGCCTAAAGGCATCCAGACTCCCCCCCCCGGGGCCAGGCACCACGGAGCTTATCAATAATCCTGGAGCACCGCCAATATCGCCGGAGGCATGACAATTCATGCAACGTGTGGCGCGTTGAATGAGAGGCGGTGGTGATTTTGGGCGAGGAATCTCAAAAATATAGGTAATTGCACCCCATTGGGGATCAATCCCGATGACTTCGATTTTTCCGCCGGGCACCCAACCGACGTAAATGTCTTCATTGAAGTAAATAGCCCTTGGGTTTTCCGGAGAGATTCGGCTCAACTGTAGACTTGTGGTAGAAAAAACCAAGGTTTGCGTAAATGGTGAAATCCCCAAGGCACGAAGCAAGCTCGTCAGGTAGGTTTTGGGGTTGGTGTGGTCGAGACGAACCTTGCCCGTCTCAATATCTGCCTTGAGCTTTGTGAAACGGTCGGTCGGGGTTCTCTTGGGGTATTCGTGGGGTGGCTCTTTGAAGTGGGGAAACTCAATATCCTCGCCATAGAGCAACCCATTGCCGAAGCAGGTATAAGTAAAGAATAAGAGACGGAATAGCTTTTGCACTTATAAAAAAAACCTTTTTTTGTAGCCAAAAGCCACATCGAATTCTCTCCTATGTGATGTTTTGTAATAGGGTATCCCGAAATTTCGCTTTGCACTGGGAGGGAATTCGGTCAATGTTGTTTGAAATATACTCGTGCGAAGAGATAATTACATGGCTCAAGGATTACATTCCAAAATGTTTTATGTTGCCGCGATCTGTATCGTAGGCTCGCCCTCAAATACATTTGGCGCCGATACAGGCGAGGTTGGTGACTTGAGCGGGGCTCTCGGGGTCAAACTGGAAGCGGGATCACCCCAATCTCCTTTTTACAAAGTAGTTTCAGCAGGATTGAAGAGCGAGGCAGCTTTTCGAGGACAGATCGCCTCCGTAATCGGCAACAACTTGACCTTCGATACACTCCCGGATCTTCTTGCTCCTACTTATCCGGCTTTTCCATTTGTCACTGGCATGTT